>JAQICV010000026.1 GCA_027858315.1 Candidatus Woesearchaeota archaeon | reverse complement strand
AGTAGGATCTCTATATAAATTATTTTCTGATAAAAATTCTTTAGATAATTGTGTTTCTACTGGAAAAAATATTCCAATTTCTCCTACTTCTGTATTTTTTGAGACTATAACTAAGTTTCCAAAAATAGAAGCATGTAATACATTATCACAATTATCTAATGGAATTAATTGCTCTATTTTTACTACTGTGCCACAATAGTTTATATTTTTTGGTTTCATAATAAATATTTTTTATTCCAAGTGGATTGTCTTGTTTCATAATCTACCCAACCCCATGTTTCTTCAGCTTTTTTAATATCTTTGTTGCATTTAAATAACCACTGTAATATCATTTCATAATAAAGATAATCATCTCTATCGACAGGAGCAGTCCAGTGAATACAGAATTGCCATTTAAAGAAGAATACACAGAAGGAAGGAACCCATTCAAATACAAATGAATCATACTTTTCTTTCCATCCTAATACTGTAGAGTCTATTTTTATAGGCCATCCTATAGTTACAAAATAATAATTATTAAATATTTTAATGATAGAATTTTTAGCTCTTCTCACCATAGGTATATTAGAAAATTTTGTTTGCTTATCATTCTTTAAATAAGAATACATTCCTATAAATCTTTTAGAATCTTCAGAAGATCTTAATTTAAGTTTTCTAATACTAATAATAGTGGTACAAAAATTTAAAGGATAAAAATAAGGAGTTCCAAAGATTATTTTTCCTAGATAATATTGTTTAATAGGAGCTTTGAAAACTCCTTTAATTTCTTTTAACAAATCTTTTATTTTCATGCTGTTCTTTACTTTTTAATCAATTTCTACATACTTTCCATACTGTTCTCTACATATATTCACTAATTCAGGATCATTAAAATTATATTGATCAGGAATATCCAATACAATACATTTATCAATTAATATAGAGGGATTTAGATTCCTTATAGATTCCTTAACCATATAATAGTTATCTTCATTTACAAATACTATTTCATCTGCCCATAATACAAGTGCTTCACTAATTGGTATTAGCGCATATGATTCGTCTGTTCCACAATTTCTAACATTATATCCATATTCTTTAATTAGAAAATTCTGAAGTGTTGCTGATCTTAATAAACCAGCAGAACACACAGTTAAGACTTTTTTAGTCTTTCCTTGTGCCTCATTTTTAATATTGAATATTTGATTTCTTGTTCCTTTTATCATATTATTTTAATTTATTTTCTTCAATTCTTGCAAAAGGGCTTTCATACATAATCATATCATACCAAAATGGAACAATTTCATTTTCTATATCAAAATTATGCATTCTTGCCCTATTACTGGTAATCAATTTATTGAATTTATTAACCCATTTTTCAACTTTATTTTTATCTAAAGAACCAAATACTATATGATGATATGTATCATCACAATTGCCTAAAATTACTATAGCTAAATATAAAGGTCTCATATTATAAGAAAAAATTAACTATGTCTATTAATTCTTTTTCATTTAAAATAGGAGTTTCCTTTCTAATTTTTCCTTTCTTTGTTCTTAGCAAAGTACATTCTCTAGTAGTTTGGTCCCAATCTATATATAGATTTTTCATGAGTTTCTTCTCAAAAATCTTATATGGATACCCATATTCTTCTTCAAATACAGTATCTTCTTCTAATTGTTCAGAGAAATTTAATTCTTTAATTGTTTTGTATCTTATTTTATTGCTCATGATATTCTCTTTTTTGAAATTCATTATTAAAAGGTACAAATATAAGCTCACTAATTTGTAAATCTTCTTTAAATAACCATCCACCAGGGATTCTAGTAATTATATAATCTACTGTATAAAGTTTACCAGAATGCTCATTAGTAATTTTAGTACTTACTTCCCTACTTTCTCCAAATTTTAAATTATAGATTTTTTCCATAGTATTATTTATAAACAGATTTACTTATTATTTCTTCAAATACTTCTACAGCTTCTGTATCTCCATAATTACATTCTTCCCAACCCATTTCATCTTTTACTGAAATTTCATAATCTAGTCTAAAGAATTTCATGTCAGATTCTCTTTGTAATATTTTATGGTGATCCTCAGTATGTCTTCTACTACCATCATAAACATCATCAATTTCTTCAAATTCTACACTATCTATTTCTAAACAGCATTCATAAACTAAATTTTCCCATTGATTATTAGTTAATTTAATTCTTTCTCGTTTCATATTTATTATCTGATAAATCCTCTTTTGTATATAAACAAGGTCTTAAATATTTTAAATGATCTTTATAACCTTCCCTATTCATTAAATAAGAAAATGTATGATTTATTATTAATTTATTGTTTTCATATCTAAAACCATAAATAAAACCTATTGAATCATAATTAGGCATTTTAATTCTTAATCCTTTACTAAAATATATCCCATCTGTGAGTCTTGTAACTCCTATTACATTATCTCCAGAATAATGTAAGTGACAAGGAATTTGTTCTACAATTTCTTCCCAAAACTCTGGATATTTTTGCGGATCAAACCAATTAAAATTCCAACAATGTATATTATTTATATTAGATTTAGATGTAGAAATGTATCCTATTTCTGGACTATCTTCAAAAGGTAATTTTTTGATTAATTTATAATTATTCATATTTTTAATTATTCTTTAAAGTCGTGGTGTAATTCAAAAATTGTAAATTCACTTTCAATTTCTTTGTCAGAAATTTCTGGATAAACTTCTTCACATTCTTCATATCCATGCCAGTTATCTACACCAACTCCTTCTAATTCTATTAAAGTAAATTCTTCACTTAATAGTTCTCTAATTCTTTCTAAAGGTACTTTTACAAATTTATTCATAAGTTTATTAATTATTCCTGTTTTAAAAGTTCATCTGCTAATTTATATGACAATTCACTTATAAGTTTAGAATTAGTGCCATTAAAACCATGAATGTTAATGTTATTTGGATTAGATATTAATCCTTGCATAGCCATACAAGCAGCATAAAATCTTTTAGACATACCAGGATCTAAATCTACTGGTACATTCTCTTCAAAATTAAATGGAAATGCTGGTTCTTGTCCTAATTTTTCTTTCATAATTTATTAATGTAAATTCTAGTCGGAATATCATAATAACCTTTTTCCCAACTGATTATATAAAATTTCTTTAATTCAGTATCATAATATACTTGATTATCCTGGTCAGGAATCATATCTTTTGGTAAGTTTTTCATATTTATAATTTTAAGGTATGTACAATGAAGTCGGATTATTTTTATGTATCTCTACGTCAGGATATTCTACAGCAAATTGCCTAGGATCAAAAGGTTTTGTAATTACATGAACTCCATTTTTACTAGGTATAAAAGCTAATACTTTATTTGTTATCATAGGATGTTGTCCATATAAATAACCTTTTATATCAATATACCAATCAGGATTTGTAGGAATATAATCAAAATCTAATAACCATATTCTATCTCCACCATTATGTACACCACATGCAGTATTCCAAGCTCTATGTACTTTAGTGAAAGCCTTATTATGCATTAATTCAGCAATATTTTTTAATACATTAAAAGAAGTTTTATAGTAACTTCTCTTATTTAAATTAATTCCAGCTCTAGCATTAAATACTTCACAAAGTTTAACTACCTCTTCTTTTCTCTTTAATAATTCTTCTTTGCTCTTAATATAATATGCTTTTATTAATCTACTGCTGTTATTACTACCTAAATATCCTGTGGGATTGTCTTTTTTCCTCTGCAAAATTTGAAGAAAATAAAAATCATCCTCAGAACTGAATTGTAATAATTCACTTATTTGATTAAAATTGTCTACCATACTTAGGGAGGTTTTGGGTTTTCATAATTATCTATATCTTTCTGCAAATCCATTACTAAGTCATTAAAGGTCATAATTTTATATTTAATTGTTTATACAAAAATTTTAAATTTATATAATGAATTCTCCAAGAACATATATCTGCTACTTTTTCAATAGCATCAATAATATCTTGCTCAGAATATTTTACTTGATTTCTCTCTGAAAATTTTATTGCATTCTCTTCTTTAGAAAAAATAAACCAATCTTTTGGATTATCTAATGGAGAATAACAATAAGGAAGGATCTGATAATAATCTTTTTGTACAGCGAAGAATCTATCTCCTGTATAAATATCATCACCCTCTTCAGAAGTATATATTAATGGTCTCCATTCATCTGGATCAGGAACAGACCATTCAGGAAATATATTATCTCTTATATCTCCAGGAATTTCTAGAATTTCTTTACTTTTAATGTGTTTATATTTCATTAGTAAATATTACTTCATTTGTTTCTTTATCCCACTCAAATGTAATTGGGGCTGTGGAGACATTGTACTTTTCATCCAATATAGAAGCATTTATAAAATGTGTTCCTTCTATAAATCTATATCCGTAACCACCATGAATATGTCCAAATATATGAATACTTGGTTTTATTTCAGCTACTTTAGCTAAAAGTCGAGGACATCCTAATAAAGGTTTATTTATTGGAGACCCTGCTGTATCTAATATAGCTAAGGGAGGATTATGTGTTACAAGAATATCTGTATTAGGAAGAATTTCATCTAATTTTTCTTGAAGAGCTTCTCCTTCTAAATTAAAAGCCCAATTACAAAAATATGATTGCCATGGAGTTCCAAAGATCTTTATCATGTTTTCATAGTCATTACCAATACAATATAAATCAGATTCTAAATATATAATATCTTTAAAAGAATTAATAATATTCATAGAATTTTCTTTATTATCTTCTAAACCTAATTCATGATTTCCAGCAATAAATATTTTATAAGTATAGTCTTGTTTAGAAAACCATTTACAAAAATTACGTATTTCGTGTTCATGCCCCATAGAAGTAAAATCTCCAGAGTGTACTAATAGATCTCCTCCTGGTAATTGTATTTTTTTATGTTTTCCGTGTGTATCAGAGATAACTGTTATTTTCATTAATTATTTTTAAAAATTAAGACCTAATAAGTTAATTACTTATCAGGCCAAATATCCATCTTATTTACTTTCTTTATTACATACAGTACATTTAGCAGAATTTCCATTTTCAGCTAAATTAAAAACTCTTAATTTTTTACCATATTTTTT
>JAQICV010000025.1 GCA_027858315.1 Candidatus Woesearchaeota archaeon | reverse complement strand
AGACTTCTTTATATGAATTGTTTTGAGGAATTATGGAGTTTATTTAGATTAGCTGAAAAACCCTCTAAAGAATTAACTGAATCTTATGCTTTTATTCATAATATGAAAAAAATTCTTCATTTAAAAAATGAAACAATCTTTCATATAGGAGATGGAGCACATGCTAGAACAGGAATTATGAGTTCTTATTTGACACAGAGTGTCAATATTAGTATTGATCCTCAAATTAATCATAATTTAGAATTATTTTTAACAAAATGGAATACTAAATATTTTGATTATTATAAGGGAAAATATGAAGATTTTACTAAAGAATTTCATATTTCCGCAGAAAATTATATACTTTCCTGTGTACATGCTCATGTTAATTTAGAAGATGTAGTTAAAGTTTTTCCTAATTGGACTTATTTATATAGTAATATCTGTTGTCTACCTGAACAACAAACATTCTCTAAAAAATTTTTAATGGAGAATAATATAGATGTTGTAGTAGACAAATTAGATTTTGGTATATTAAGTCCTGAAAGACATATAGTAATTTATAAAAATAATAATTTATGTTCAGAACAATCGTAGAAGAAAGTCCCAGTAATATTGCAGTTATGGATGTGTTTTCAAAACTAATCCAAGAAAGAATCATTTTTATAGATGATGTAGTAGACTCAGAATTAGCTAATGGAGTAATTGCCCAACTATTTTATTTAGATTCTATATCTACTGATCCTATGAAAATTTATATTAATACTCCAGGAGGAGAAGTTAACCAAGGTTTAGCAATATATGATACTTCTAAATTAATAAGTTCCCCAATTGAGACAATTGGAATGGGATGTGTTGCATCTATGGGAGCTATATTAATGTTAATGGGTCAAGTTAGAAAAAGTTTAGAGAATACAAGGTTTATGTTACATCAGGTACAAGCTGGTGCAATAGGAACTTTGTCTTCTGTAGAAGTTGCTATTGAAGAAGGAAGACTCTTACAAAAAATTTTATATAGAATTCTTAAAGAAAAAACTTCTATTAAAGATCCAGAGAATACTTTAAAAGAAGATAAGTGGATGGGAGCAAAAGAAGCTAAAGAAATAGAATTAATAACTGATATTTTATAAAACATGGATACTTTAGAAGAAAAAATTCAAACATTACAGTATAAAATTAGGAAGAATATAAAATGTCTTAATGCTGGAGGATGTGGTTATTTTGCTTATTATTTTTCTGAAAGACTTAAAGAATTAAATATTTCTCATTCAATTTATTTTGAAGACTATTTTCCAATAGGAACTACTTTAAAAGAGTTCTATACTCCTTCTCATGTAGTTATTTTTATTAAGGGAATTGGATTTATAGATGGATATAAAACTTTGGATAGAAAACGTACTTTTAGATCTTACTCAAGAATACGATATCAAATAAAGAAAACTTTAACTAGAGGAGATTGGAATAATATGTATGATAGAAGACAAAATAGATCATTAAAAAAACTTATTTATGAAAACATAAAATGATAATTGAAGAATCAGATTTTAAAATAGAAGGGGAAGATACATTTGATCTTTATCTTATTAAAATAGTTAATGCAAAAGATCCTGATAAAAAAAGAGAGGAATTCCGAAATATTGGGCATGATATGGCTATAGAAAATTGCATTAAAAGAATTGTTATAGATAGAGTAAATAAAAAACAAGATGTTTATTCTTTAAAAGAATTTTTAAATTCCTATAAAAAGGAAGTTAAAAAAATAGCTAGTCTATTAGATGTACATAAAGGATAAACAAGGAATCTTGCTAGATAAAACTAATAAGTTTGTTTATGAAATGTGTGTTTATATAAAATATAATAATATATATTCACTTGCATTACATAAATTTTTTAGTTCTGATAGATTCCTTAGAGTTCAAGAAGATATTAAAGTAAATACTTATGTAAGTATAAATACAGAATTACATGCAGCTCCTTTAAAGTGGCTTGCAAGAAACAATTTTAAACCATATTTTAATGAACAGAAAATTAAAACTAATAAGCGACCCAGTAAATGAGCTATTGATGCGTCAAATAGTGCATGAATTACAAAATTACTTATTATACAATAGTTTTGCTAATTATTTTGCAGAACAAGGAATAGACTCTCTATATACATATTATAAAAAGAGAGCTGCTGAAGAAAAAGTACACCATGATTGGATATTTGATTATCTTACAAAAGGAGATTGTAGAATAATTTATCCAAACATACCTACTTTAGACATACAAACCGTAGAGTCTATTATTGATCCTTTTCTAGTTACTGTAGAGAGAGAAATAGAAACTACTAATATGATTTATGAAATCTATGAAATTGCTGAAAAAGAAAAAGATTTTATGACCATGAGTTGGTTGTATGAAAAATTAATCAAGGAACAAATAGAAGAAGAAAATGTAAGTAGAGCAGCCCAATCTATTATGGAATTAGAAGGTGCTGGATTACTTGAAAAATCTGAGAAAGTATTAGAACTTTTAGACACATAATATGAAAACTTATATTATAACAGATAAAAAATCAGGAGAAATCATTGATATTCTTGGGATAGAAAATCCAGAGAAATATCTAAAAGAAAATCCTAATCATCATTTAGAGATAGCTTCAGAAGAAACTTCTTTTCTAGAAGATGAGTGGTAGAAAAAGTAAAATTAATAGCAATAAAAGATAGTTACTATACAATATATGTATTTAAAAAATTAGAAGGAGAAGGATATATAATGTGTACAAAATTGCCTAATTGGCAAACTCCTGATGTAACTTTAGGTAGTGAAGGATTCTTACATTATCAAAACGTTAAAGCAGGAGAAACTTATTATAATCCAGCGACTGATAAAAAAGAAACATACAAATATAGTAATATTTATTTTATAAATTTTATTTTAGAGACAGATATAAGTAATAACGAAATAATTTTTTAGATGAAGACATTATTAGAAGAGCGCATAAGTCAAGCTATGAAAGACAAAAAAGAAGACATAAATTCTTTTAACTGGAAAGGACCAAAGAAATTAGATGTCAATGGACAATATACACAAGAAGAATTTTTATTAATTGAGGCATCCTCAATAAAATTAAAAGAGTGCTATGATCACTGCACTAAAATGCTATTTAATGAAAATAGTAAAAATCCAGGCAGATATATAGTCCTTGAATTAATTGATAAACAAAAAGATAAATGTGGAGTAGAATTATTTTTAAGATATTTAGAAAAAGAACATCAAATTACTAGACGAAGTTTAATTAATATGATTAGTACATTTTTAAATACTAATAAAGAAGCTTTTAAAGATTCTATAGCGCAACTTCAACATATGTTTTCTAGCATACCAAAAGAATATGAAACTTTGCCTCTAAAATTAATTTTAGATGGTTGTCTTGACAGACTTGGCACATTAGATAAAAAACATATAACTAGAACATTTATTCTTAAACAAGGTTTATGGTTGACTAGTTCAGAAATGCAAAGTTTTCCTACAAAAGATGTTAAGGAAAGACTGGAGATTATGAAAGAACAATTAGGAATAAAAGAAGTTGAAAAATTTTATATAAATTCTAAGGGTATAAATTATACTCAAATGAGGGCAATGTTAAATCTTAAACCTCATAAAAAATATATGGATTTAACAACTGCACAACTTGAGACACTCAGGTACAGAATTCTATTCACTCTTGAAGAAACAGTGAAAATACATATTTCTTCATGGGAAGAAAGAATGCGTCAGATTGAAAAAATAGCGGATCATAAAAACATACAATTAGTATAATGGACAAAAGAGCAAATTATTTAATAACAATATATACTTGGACAGATTTAGAGGAATTAGAAAATTATGTTTCCAAAAAAACTTTTTTACTTAATAAAAGTACAGATGAAGAATTATTTAATAAATTAGATCAAGAATTATTTAATTTTTATGAGGAACTCTCTTTAATTTACCCTTTACAAACTTGGGCAGATTGTCTAGAAGAGGCAGAAGAAGATTTTGAAGCTTTAAGTGAAGAAAAAGACTTTGAAAGATTAGAAGAATTAACAGATTTAATTTATGAAGAAGAGATAGAATCTGTATTAACATTCTCTCTCGGAACAGGTTATTAATGATATATTTAATTTCTAATCAATATTCTTCCTATGATGATACATTATATGAGAAAATTTCTATAGAAGAATCTATTACTATACTATCTTCTTTAGAAGAAATTAGTGTAGATACAGAAACAGAAGGATTAGATTGTTTTACTAAAAAAATATTATTACTCCAATTAGGTAATACAGAATTTCAAGTACTTTTTGACATACAAAGCTTTGGGGGTAAAATTCCCCAAAGTTTAATTGATTTTATGAACTCTTATAAAGGATTATATGTTTTTCAGAATGCTAAATTTGATTGGAAATTTTTATTCCATCAAGGCATATTAATTACTAATATATATGATACTATGCTTGCTGAAATCATTTTAACTAATGGATTACAGTATGCAGGAAGGGATTTACAATCATTAGCAGAGAAATATTGTGGAGTTTATTTAGATAAAAGTATTAGAGGTCAGATAATTACTAAAGGATTAAGTGATGCTGTATTATTATATGGAGCTAAAGATGTAGAATATCTTTCTATTATAAAGAGAAAACAATTAGTAGAACTAGATAGACTAGATTTAACTCCTGCATTAGCTTTAGATAATTCTTTTGTAACAGTATTAGCTTATGTAGAATATTCTGGTATTAAATTAGATTTTGAAAAATGGAAAATTAAAGCCTCTGAAAATATAAGCAAAGCTCAAAAAATACGAAAAGATTTAGAAAATCTTCTTTTAAGAGATAAAAAAGATGCTTATTTTTCTGGAATGCAAGATTTATTTACAAGTGAAAGAGAATGTACAATTAATTGGAATTCTCCTAAACAAGTAATTCCATTATTTAATGAATACGGAATAAAAACTAAATATTATAGTAAAGGTGAAGAAAAACATAGTATTGATGCAAAGGTATTAGATCCACAAGTAAATGATTTTGAAATTCTTCCTATATATCTTAAATATAAAGAAATTCAAAAAATTATATCTACTTATGGAATGTCTTGGCAAAAATTTATAAATGTCAATACAGGTAGAATTCACACTACTTTTCAGCAACTTATGGACACTGGTAGGTTATCTAGTGGAAATAAACGTGATGGAGCACCAAATTTACAAAATATCCCTAGCGATGCATATACTAGAAGCTGTTTTATTGTAGAAGAAGGTAATTCTTTTATTGCAGCAGATTATTCGAGTAAACTTATAAAATATCACATATTTACCAAAATATGTATAAAAACGCATCATATTATCTAATAAGAAAATATGAAAAATTCGGCTCCCTTGTAAAGAAATTTACAAGTGATCGCTCCGTAAATTCAGGGAAAGGGGGTTGCGCCCACAATCCTGAGCCAAGCCATGATATAAATATTATGGAAGGTGCAGAGACTAGACACGGAGAATCTACGTAGACAATGTCTATATGATTAAGGTATAGTCCAGCGAGAAAGAAACTCGTTGCAAGAACAAATCGTTCTAGCTAACTTTAGTAAAGAAGAAAATCTCATAAACTTTTATAAAAAAGGATTTTCTGATATGCATAGTTATATTGCTTTTTTAATGTATCCAGAGATTAGAAGATGTTCTTTAGATGAACTTACTCCACAATCTTTAACATATATTAAGAAAGAATATCCTTTTAATAGAAAGCTAGCCAAGAATGCTGGATTTGCCATCAATTATGGGGGAAATGGAAGTACAATTGCAAAAAATTGTAATATAAGTCCTTCCGAGGGAAATTTTGTATATGATACATATTTTGAAGCCTTTCCTAAATTAAGAGAGTATTTTAATATAGGATTTTTAAGAGCTGAAAAATTTGGATATATAGAATTTAATCCAATAACAAAAAGAAAGTATTTATTTAGCCCATATAATGATTATTTTACCTTAAAAGAAGAAGTTGAAGATCCTTATTTTTGGCACACAGCTACTGATGCAAAGGAAAAATTTAAGAAATATAATATAGCTAAATCAAAAATACAAAGATTATCACAAAATTATCGTATTCAAGGTTCTAGTGCTGATATAACAAAATATGCTGGCATTTTATTTTTTAAAGAAATGATGAAAAATGGTTGGCTTAATAAAGTTAAAATAGTGAATTTAGTGCATGATGAGATTTGTGTAGAAGCTCCTAATAGTATTTCAAACATTGTATCAGAAACTTTAATATCTTGTATGGAAAATGCAGGAAAACCTTTCTGTACAATAATTCCTTTAAAAGCACATGTTGATATTGGAGATTTTTGGATTCATTAATAAATAGAAAATTGATGGATTATTTGGAAATTACAGAAATTTTTCGTATCTTTGTAAACTATGAATAAAAAACACAAAATGAATAAATGTTATCAAGAGACGAGAGGCAAACCTTAGGAGTTCAAAAATGGGTAAATAGTGG
>JAQICV010000024.1 GCA_027858315.1 Candidatus Woesearchaeota archaeon | reverse complement strand
ATCTACAAAAGTAAAAGGACATAATAAACCATCTTCTTCAGTTGTTAATTTAAAATAGAGTTCTAATTCTGAACCTTCTACACCAAATAGATATTCAGATAGGATACCAGTAACATCATTAATTTCTAAAGACATTTTAGGATAGAGTTCATGGATTGATTCTTGAACTATGAAGCTAATATTTTCCATAGATAAATCAATCTCTTTTTTTTGATAAGTAAGTTCTAACTCATAAGTACCATTAGCTATCATAGATTTCCTCTTAGTTTATTTAGATAAAAACTATCCATATCTTCTTTTAAAGGTAAATATATTTTCTTTCCAATATAGTCTACAGTTAAGAAATCAATTTTATTTAGATATAAAACCACTTCTTGATAATAATCTACAGACCCATAGAAATTAATCATGACTTGATCAAATCTAAATACATCTTCTTCAGCTAAAAGATATACATCGCTTGGATTAGAGAACTCAAATAGATTTAGGTTAAAAGTCATATCATCAGGTAAATGTATTCCTGAATTATTAGTGTCTACTGAGTCATCCATTAGTTTATATATGCTTCTTCTTGCCATTATTAATTACCTCCTGCTGACATAGTTATCCCATTACCAACTCCTATTGATTTTGTAGGTACATTAGCTGTTCTAATAGAAATATCTAAATTAACCCATATAGGATAACCTTCATCATCTACTGAATTAGAAAAGGTAGGAATAACTTGTGTAATAATCACTGGAGATAAAGATAAATAATCTCCTACCACTAAAGTTAGATTACCATCTCCATCAGAAAGAATATTTTCTAAGAGAGGATTAACAAAATTATTTATTTTCTCTACATAACCAGCATCACCTTCTAGATTCTGTGCAATATTTCTTATTGCATTTACTACTGAAGGACCAGGGGCTACAAGACCACCAATGCTATCTTCACTTGGTAAAGTATATAATAGTAATTTTTTTGTTGGTTCCACAACATCTCTTAACCCACTAGACTCCATTTCTAGTCTACATACAAACTTCATTTCTATAGGTTCAGTTCTTTCCCACACCTGAAAAGATTGAAAAGCAAACTGACCACTGAAGCTAACTGTATCTGTGAATTGAAAAGAGCTTGATAGACCTGATAATAACTGTGCTGTAGGTCCAGATAAACCAGATATAAAATCTCTAAAACTTGAAGATACTGTAAGAGTAACATCTTCCTCAATATATAATTTTGGACTATTTCCATTCCCTGCTAATATAGAATTGCTATTAGAGTCTAATAATCTTAATTCTTTCCCTTTTGGTACTACCATTATTTTACCTCATTATTTAATTTAAACTATAATTTCTTAATTGATCTAGCTCATTAGAGATAGGTCTATTAGATCGTGTTTCTCCTATTAGAGATTCTATTAAAGATATAAGTCTATCAAACTTACTTTCTAAAACTTCTATTCCAGCAGTACCAGTATTACCTCTTTGTGGTTCTATCCTAGATATAGGATTTTTAGAAGCAATTAGTGTATCTTCAGGATGAGTTCTAATTATACCCCCATCAGGTCTAATAATAGCATCTCTAGTTCTTTCTTCATAGGGTGGAGTACTATATGCAGGAGTATTAGGAGTAGGGTCTAAACTTTGTCTATATTCTTCTAATCCAGTATTAAACTCTCCTTTAGCAAAATCACTACCTAAGCTTACAATTCCTCTACCAAGACCCTCTTCAAAATATGTACCTATATAATCAAAGAAGGTATTAACTTTAGAGAAAATTCCTAATACAGGATCAATTATTTTTTCTTTTACTCCTGAAATAATAGATTCTGACAGACTTCCTTCTTCCATTATCTTTGAGGAAACAGAATCAAATATATTATTAAAAAATCCTACTACATTATCTTTAATAGATGTACCTAAATCTATTCCATCTCTGATTATTGCTACACCAATATCCATAACACCTTTTAAGAATTCTACCACTTTATCTTTAATGTCTATACCTAAGTCTCGTACTTGTGTTATTTTTTCACCTATAAAAGTAAATACAGTATTGAATAAATTAGAGAACCAAATACCAGTATCAATACCAAAATCAGTGATCTTTGAAGATATTGAGCTAACTATACCAGTTATTATATTACCTATTCCCTCAGATAAATTTCTAATTAGAGAGGAGCCTTGCATAAAATCTTTTAGGCTATTAAACATTGATATAGGTAATGAAAATAATATTTTACCTATCCCTTTCAACTTATCTTTAAAAGAAGTAGAACTAGGAGAGAATAAATCATCAAATCCTTCTTTCATTATAGTCATTGAACCAGTTATCCAAGAGATTAAATTAAAGTTTTTAAATAAGTTTTTAAACTCAGATTTTACTGTTTTAGCGGTTTCTTCATCCTTAGTAATAGCTAAAGTAATCATCTCAGGTATTGTAGACATAAACTCAATGATACCATTATTCAGTCCATTCATAATTACCAAAGCAGAATCACCAATCTTACTAGCAAGGTTAGACTCTTCAGAACTCCAAATTTCACCTAGTTTACTACTTATATTCTGTATGCCTTGTGCAATCTTCTCTCCACCTATAAATCCAATGACAGCACCAACAGCACCACCAATTAAACCACCAGCTAAAGCCCCTATAGGTCCACCAGCTAAGAATCCAATGGAAGCACCCATTAAAGCCCACTTACCAGCTTGTTTAAAAGCATTTTGAAATCCACTTCCAGTTCCACCTAAGAAGCCTCCAATAAAAGAACTAACTTTACTAGTACCCCATTCATCAGATAGGTTCATAGCTTTAATCCCCTCTGCAATAGCCCATCCTACAGAAGCTACAATACCAGCAATAGGTATAGCTTTAGATAAAATAGCTGATAACCCACCAGCCCTATTATTACCAAATAAATTACTTAAAAAACCACCTTCATCTCCTTCATCACTACCTTTATCAGATTTTTTATCTATAGCATCTAATAATGTATCAGCTACGAATAAAGCCCCTGTATCATTAGCTTTTATTACATCGTTTCTTGATGGTTTACTTGGAGTACGAATTTCTTCTTCTGTAGGAATATTAGTATTTGATAATTCTAGATTTTCTTGTCTTATTATAGGATTTTTGTTTAAAACATCACTAATAGAAAGGTCTAAAGGCTCTTGTCTTATTAGAGGTTCTTGTTTTATTATAGGATTTTTATTTAAAGCTTCACTAATAGAAAAGTTTAAAGGTTCTGGACTAACCATAGGTCTTTCTTTAATAATACTATTGGTTTCTTTATTTATAGGTGTAATAGAGGGTTCAAATTGATTAATAAGTTTTTTGAAACTATTGTTAGTTTGTTCAAATTGAGATACTAAAGAGTTATTAGTACTTGATATATTTTTTCCTAATGTTTGGAAAATATCTAAGACCCCCTTACTATTTTGAATAAGGGAGTCTAATGATTCATTAGTATCTTCTATAGGTGTTAATATTCCATTAAATTCTGCCATTATTTAAAACCTCTTTATTAGAATAGTTCAATTTTAAATTAAAGGTTTCTTCTCTGGTTTTTTATCCTCTTTGTTTTTATGTAGTTTTCTATATTGTTTTTCTCTTTCTATTAAAATGTGGATTGGCATATTCCACATTTCTGTTTCGGGTACATTATATCCACTACTAACCAAATTGAATATCAAATCGTGTATCTGTTTCAGATTCGACACTACTTGATATGAAATCGGAGACACGAAACCGAAACCTCCTAGACAGCTTTTTTTTCTGCCTCTGAGAGAAATATTCCACTTCCTCTTGTATTCCAAAGTCATAGTCTTCTTGAACTTTATTGAAAACTGATTGTATACTATTATCTATTAACCCACCTAACTCAATGTGTTCCTCTATTGAACTAGCCTTTTTACCATCTACTTCTAAAATACATAGGGCATTTAATATAATAGTATATTCTTCCCAGTATATCCTTTGAAATTTCTCATAAGCTTGTCTTTGCTCTGTAGAGATAGCATAAAATTTATCTTCTCTTTTCTTTGAGTCTTTAATTGATTTTGTTTCAGCAATTTTGCTTTTAATATCATAGAAATCTTGCAGTTCCTTTTTATATTTGTCTGCTAAAAACTTTTCAGTTATTACAGTAAATCCAGCCCTCGGTAATCTAAAGCTAACCTCTACACCTGTAGTCCTAGATTTAATTCTAATAGGCTCTTTAAAGTTCTTAGGTAATGTTTTAGTTACTAAATCTGCAATCTCTATAGTAGCTGTATCAATATTACTAGATTCATTTCTTTCAGGATCTTCTAAATCAGTATCTATTAAATATTTTTTCTCAATAGTATTACTAAAAAAAGAACCATGCAAAGTATATAATATTTGTAAAAGTTCTTTAATATGTAAGTTATTACAATCAAAATCTTCCCATACCATAGAATTAAAACAATTAATGAAAGTACTATACTCTGCATCAGATTCAGCTACAGCTAGTTTTGCTACTTCATTAGGTGAAAAGTTTCTAAAGTGTAATAGTGTCGGTGCTGAAAGTTTCCCTAAAGAGTCAAACTGAATAGGTATATAGTGGTGTGGTATTTCACTCTCTGCTTTAACCTCTTTACTTTGTGTAGTATCTTCTCCTAATACATTACTGAAAAGGTCAGAGTCTTTCAAATCTTTTTCATTCTTATTCATAATAAATTCCTCCAATTTATAGTAATAGTTATTTTTTTATAATATACCAGAATCTACATCTTCTACAGCCATTTCTACTGTAAATTCTAAAGGTTCTCCATTATCATTAGATAGTGATATTTCTGATATACCTAAAATCATTAGTTTGTTTAGTGTAAAAGTCTTAGAAGGTACTGGTACTAAATGACCACCTATCTTCCTCATAAACATTAAAGTAGCAGTTTTATATTTTTTTATATAAGCATCTAACTCATTAGAAAAAGTTTTAAATACGTGTTTTTTAAAGTCATAAATATCATTTAACCAATTATTAAAAAAATTATAGTTATCAAACCCCTCTACCTCTCTAAAAGTGAATGATATGGTTTCTACAGGAGCCATTCTAGTATAGCTTTTTTTACCATAACTTCTACCCTGCATTTCCAATTTATTAAAAGGTAAATTTGCTTCTACAATATGTAGGTCTAGGTTGGGTTTATCAAAAAATTGTAACTGCCACATATTAGCTAACTGTTCATTTTCTAATCTATATTGTTGTACGTTAATAAACATAGTTGTACCTCTTAGAATAGATAGTTAAATCCTATTGTAATAGTTCTATTGGTTAAATAACCTATAGTAATTAAATAGTCTTCTTTTATCACTACACCTAAATTTGAGGAAAGATAAATCTTATAGTCTTCCATAGAGTAATAAATACTAGAACCTAATGTTAGAATGTATGATCTATCCATAGAAAAATCATCTATTAAATCCCTTTGTAGTATAATAATTTTTTCTTGGTTATCTATAACTATATCTTTATCATTAATAATAGAATCCTGTTGATCATATATAGTAGAGCTATCTTCCAGTAATATAGTTTTTTCTTCTAATAACTTAGTCTGAGTATCTATAATAGAGAAAGCATCTTCTAAGTCAGTTTTTTGATCCTGATATAAACTAGCTAGTTCTATATAATACTGTTTTAACTCCTCATAACTATCTGGTACATATAACTCCTGAGAGAATAATGTAAAGCTGATTCCAATACAAGCTAAAATAAATATAAGTCTTTTCATTATTCATCCTCCATAGATATAAGAAACGCAATAATCTCTGCTTTTTTCCACTTATTAGCTTTGGATTTAGTACATCCCATTTTATCTATAATAATGTTTACTAGTTCAGATTTTTTCATATTATTATATAGTTCCTCTTTATTTTCATTAGATTCTTCATCTTTTTGTAAAAGTGCTATTAGTTCCTCTTTTTTTAAACCTGATAGATCCTTATTAGATAATCTAAGTTCTATTTTGCATAGAGTAAGAAGATCATTCTTTTTAAGAGAGGAATAATTATTTTTATTATTTTCATCACCATCAAAATCATTTCTAACATTCAAGTATTGTGCAATATAGTCATAGGGTTCTAAAGAGTCAATCTTGATCCATCTTTGATTTTCTACTACATTACCATTCTTTAGTTTTATAGAATTCCATGGTGTATTTTCTCTTAGTCTAATATACATAATTATCTCCAAAATTTAGATTCTTGTTTTTCTCTTTCACTCTTACTATTTTTTAACTCTTTAATCTTAGCCTTGACTTCTTCTTTTTCTTTTAGAATAGCTTCTAGTTTCTTATCAAGAACTTCTTTTTCTTTTCTAACATTCCATTCTTTCTGTAGGATTATTTGTTTCTTTGAATCTATAATGTCTTTATACTCTTTAATTACTAACTCTGTCTTCTCCTGCTTCTCTGTGAGGTCTTTTGCAGTTTTTTGACTGTTAGTTAGTACTTTAAATAAAGTGAAGAACAGACCCCCTAGAAATGACAACCATAGTCCTATTTTAATTAATACTGTCTTTATTGTCTTCTTCATTTTATTAACCCCATAGCTTCATTAACAGATTTAGGATACATTGTAGACCATACATATATAATATTATCTCTATCTGATTTAATTTCATCAATCATTTGTTGATATGTAATCCCCCTAGAGCTATTAGGAGAAGTAACATCATCTTTAGCTTTTATCTTTCTTAACAGAGTTTTAATCTGCTGTTCTGATGCTTTTAAAGAGAACTTATTATATCCTGAGTCTGTAGGTTTAAACTCCCATATATTAGTAGAGTCAACACTAACTATTACTTTAATTAAATATGCCATTATACACCTCTTTTAAAATGATTCTTCTATATAAGCTTTTACTTCTATATATTTCTTTTCATCTAAAGCTTTATGAAGAAATATAAACTGATCACTATCATTGAAAACTGGAAGTATCTTTTCTTCCCCTTCATCTAAATCTAATAGTTTATAGTACCAATCATTATCTGACTTATTATATACAACATAAATCTCTTGATTCTTACCATCAACCCCAACATGAATTTCAATTAGTTGTCTATTTTCTATTAAGTCTTCTTTTTCTAGTTCCATAGATGTACCTCATATTATTTAATATTAGAATAGTTATTTAGATTTTAATAGTTCTATTTCTGAGGAATAGAAAGGATGTTTTAATAAATGATCTAGTGCTTCTATAGAAAACCATTCACCTCTCTTATGATAGGCTTTACACATATCATGAATATGAGATTCAAAAGAAGCAGAGACATTAGGGAGTTTTGCTATTAGTCTAAGTTTATGAATATTCCCTGTCTGTAGGGTAGATAAACGACTATCAAGATTTTTGGTACGACCTATCTTGATAGCATTTTCTTGTGGGTTTAGTGCAAAATAAATAATATAATCTTCCATGATAGGGATAGTTAAAAACTAAACCTATCATGGAGATCCAACTAGTTAATCTTAATAGGAGTTATCTGATTAAACGCAGACTTAAAGTGTCCTTTGATAATGAACACACCCTCTTTAGCCTCTACAATAGTGTTTTTAGGATCAATCTTAGGTGTATCGTAAATAAAAAGCCCCCTAAAAAAAGGGGGCAAGGAGGAAGAAAATCACCCCAAGGAGGAGGGGTGATAAATTTTAATTCTAGTTAAGGCCAGTGATACTAACCTTAGAAGCAAATCTCTTTTCATTGATTCTAAAATCAGCCATAGCACCAAGACCCTTTTCACTGTCAAAAGACTTTCTAGTCAATGTGTCAGTTTCCATACCTAGTCGATAAGTACCTACAGATACAGCAGAATCTACATTCATTGCATCAGTTCCCTTACCAAAGATATAAATATCATTAGCACCCACAAGGTCAGAAGGAGCTTTATATACACCCATAGAATCCAAAGTACCAGTCTTGAAAACACCAATACGAGATTGAGCATTATCAGGGCTATACAGCTTGTGCTTCTTCAGGTAGCTATTAGCAGAAGTACCACATACAAGGTTATACTGAGAAGCATAACGACCAAGAGCATTGTAAGCAAGTCCTGTAGCCTTATCAATAGCTTCATCGGTAATATCCTGTGCCCTTGCATAACTGGAGTCAGCACCAGCAGAAGCAAAGTCAGCATTAAAGGCAATAGGATTAGAAGCTTGATGCCAAGAAGAAGCTTTCTTACCATATCGCAATGCCAGTTCATCCATATTCTTAATCATCAACTCAGAAGCAGACTGAATAAGGGTATCTCTAGCAGAAGTTCGAAGCTTAGACTGCATAATCTCTTCAGCCATTGCGTGCCAACTTACACCAAGGGAGAAAAACTTAGCTCTAAAGTCATAAGCTACAAGGTCAAGTTTAACTGTTCCTTGCTGTGCAAAATTATCTTCATCTTCAGAATTATATGCACATTCAACTAAAAGAGTATAAGTACTATCAATAGTGGAGGTTAGAGTAATATCATAATTACCAGTAGTATTGTCTATAGTACCTACAGAAATACCAGAACCAATCAAGTTTCCAGCACCATCATCAACACCAATCTGTTCATCATTCAACCAAATCTTAGTTTGGAAAGGACGAATAGGAGCAGGGGTAATAGTACCAGTGTAGTTATCAGTTCCATCTCCAGCAGATTCATCTTCTATGATTTCAGAAGAGTATCTACCATCACTAAAAGATTCCTGAATAACATCACCTTCAGTAGCACCTCTAGCAGTAGAACCAACTTTAGATTCAATCTTATAGAAAGTATCCTTAACAGATTCCATACCCCAAACATCAAAAAGGTCTCCCATTACTGCATTAGGATATGCAATTCGAGCAATCTTAACGATTTCTTGGGGAGTAACACCCATAAAAGCAGAAGTTTGATATTCATTTAACTGAGATACATTCTTCTGAGTTGCTTCGAGGAACAATGCAAGTCCAGAAGCTTTCTTAGGATTAGATTCATAAAGTGAAGCCAATTTACCATTTCCAAGGTCAAGTCCTTCTTTATTTTCCCATTTATCAATAAGTTTCTCTTCCAATCTCTTTCGGGATTGTTCAAACTCATTATACTGTTCTCTCATTTGTGATTCTTTCAGTCCCATAGAACGAGAGAAACCACGTGTGGAAGGTCTAGTTTTTTTAGTAGCCATAATAATTTACCTCTCATAAATTTTTTTGTTTTTTGCTTGAATTAAGCTGATTCTATGGTATAGATACATCACCAATACGAGATTTATTACTCAAATTATTGTAATAAACTAAATTCTAAAACCCTCATATAATGGATTCTAGTTTTTTTCTTAATTCTGTTTAAATAGTTAAGTGAAAACCAAAAGGTTTCCATATCCTGTTACTATAATAGTTAAACCATTTTTAAAAGGTTTAATCAGTCCTACTAAGATAATAATTCCTAATAGGATAGATTAAAGCTTTTAACTTTTAATTAGCGTATTCAAGTTCATAAGCATAGACACTATTTGGAAAATCTACTAAGTCATATAATCCCATCCCCTCCATAGCATTATCATAACCAAAATGATCTTTTTCACTATAGGCTACCGATTCTATAGTAAATATCTTATTACTATATTTTGAACCATAATTAGCTATTGCCTCTGAAGTCAATATTACTTCATCACCAATATCAAAGTCATCGTCCCCTGATTCATTTAAAGATGATTCCTTAACCTTCTTCTTACATTTTACACAATATTTAGTAGCTTTCAGATATTTACTACCACAAGTCGGACACTTAGCAGTAGCAGTACTAGCTTCTATAATATTTAGTTCAGTTCCTTTTTTTATAATACTACCTTCAATAAAATAATCTTTAGATAGTTTCAATATGGATTCTTTCTTATCACTTCCCATTTTCTTTGCTAACTTAGTAGTAAAGTCATTTACTTCTTTCATAAACTTATTAGCTTCAGGAGCATCAGAAAAAGCCAAACCTTTCATAATTTGAATTAGTTTACCTTGATCTTCATTAGAACTTCCTAAGTTAGCTTCTAAAGCTTTAATAACTTTTGTAGCTTCCGCAGAATCTTTCTTTTTATCAGCCATAATTTACCTCTATTTAATATAATCCCCCTTAATCAATATGATTAAAGGGGATATCTGATTTAACTCTATGCTTTATCTCTCTGTGCAATTACAGAAACAACTTGACCAGCTACCAAAGCAAAAGTAATAGCCCCATCAGCAAGACTAACTTGTCCATCAGCAGGATACGTAATAACAGCATCTACCAAAGGAGCATAAATACCAGCATCATCAGTTACTATAATGGAAGCAACGATAGGAAAGTCTGTACCAAAATCAAAAATAATAGCACCATCTGTAACATCACCAGCTACTACAGTATGCTTATGTCCAAAACTTACACCATTACTGGCACTCAAATTCACTGTACTCATAATATTTTACCTCTTTATATTTATTTTTTTACCAAAGACCATCTTTTAAAGAAAGAGTTTTACTTTCCTGTAAAGGTAGATCACCAAATTCATCTAAGAATTTCATTTCTTTTTCTCTTCGTCTTAAATCTTCTTTAATATCTTCCTGATTCTCAAATCTCAGAATTCTAATCTGAGCATCGGAAACAGTTTTAGATTCAAGAACCTTTTCCTTGATTTCAGCAAGTTTAGGATTCTTTTTAACACTATATTCATAGTAGTCAACTACCTTATCAGATTCAGTAAATTCTTTACCACCATATTTCTGAGCTACTTTTTCAGTAATCTTTCTATCTCTAGAAGAAATAGGTCTTTTGGTTTTTCTTTCTTTGATAGCAGTAGTTCTTTTAGAAGATTTCTTAACCGCCTCAGTCAAAGAATCTCTTTCACCTTCAAGAGTTTTTACAGCTTCTACCAGACTATCTCTTTCAGCCTCAATAACTTTTAGACCCTTTTCAGCTTCTTCTAGTTTAGACTGATTATCAACAACACCCTGAACAGCTTCATCTTTTTCCCTTTCCATAATTTCTACTTTTTCAGTAAGTTCTTTAGAATCATTAGACTTTTCTACCAGACCTTTTACACGCTGATATCGTTTCTTAGTTTCAGTCATAGCTTCTTTCAATACAGCTAATTCTTTTTCCTTTTCAGCCATAGCCTCTTCTAAAGTCTTAGTAGCCTCTTCAGACTCTTCTACTTTCTTAGCTAAAGTTTCTGCTTCTCTACCCTTTGCAGTAAGTTCAGCAATTTCAGTCTTAGTCTCTTTGATAGAAACTTCAACACTTTCACGTAGTCCATCATTAGCAAAATCTTCATCAAAATAAGTCATAATCTCTTCTAATGAATTTAGTCTATTATATTCATCAGAGATACTTTTTGCTTCTTTAAGAAGTGCTTTAATATTGGTAGTCAATACCTTCTCATGTAGCTTCTGTTCCTTTGTACTCATAACATTATACCTCTCTGTTTTTTCAGTAAGTTCATTACTAATAGTTAAATCTATTTCAGAAGGTTTATTTTCTTCATTTTGAACAGATTCCCCCATTTGTGTAGTTTTTACTAATTGATTTTCATATCCATTAGAAGGGTTCATAACATGATCCCCATATCTTTCCAATTCAAAAGATTCAACCATTACTTCACCAGTAGATTCATTAAGTTCCCCTAAAGCAGAGCTAGATACTCCAATAGAACCCCCAGCTTCAAGGATTTCTTTAACATGACCACCTTTATCCCCTACAAGGAAAAAATCAGTAACCATCCATCCTTCTTCTACTCTAGGATTCTTTTCTACAGCAAAGATGTCCCTTACATCTCCATCATCTTCAGGATGATTAGAAAGTCCTAAAGTTACCTTATCCTGTTCAATGACTCTTTTTGCTAAAGGTGTAGAATATACACGTTCATTAAGATTCTTTTGATCTAGTTCCCATATTTTAAACGTATATGCACCTCTACAAGGAGTTTCACTACCCTCAATTAAAATACTTTCTTGTAAAGGAAGTTTCTTAACCCTATTAGGTGTCATTTCCATCTTTTCTATAATACGATAACGACCATCCTCTAATCTTTCAGTACCTTCATACAGTTTTTTTAAGTTTACACTCATAATTTTTACCTCTTATACTATTTTAAATCTTTGTAAGATGATCTAATTCCAATACCAAGTTTTCTTAGTAGCTTACCTGTCCAGTTATCAGGATATCTTTTTCTCAGTTTTAAACCTATTTTGAAAAATCTATAGGAAAGCTGATCATTTGTAATATCCAAATCATCATTCTGGACTAAGGTAACTAAGAAATCAGCTACCATCCTACTATCGGCTTCACTAGCACCTAAAGAACTAGGGTCTACAGTTAACATAATCTTTTCAATAATATCCTCTTTAGTCATAAAAATAGGATTAAGATACAAACGTGATCTTAATGCTGTATTTTTAAGACCTCCAAGATTAGTAATAATTACAATACTAGCATTAAAATGGAAAGCTTGAACTAAGTTACCATCGGTATCATATACATCAGGTTCTATACCTTTTAAGTCAGCACCAGAACTTTTAGGTAAATAGATAACTCTTCCTTCAGCAGTATCATCCAGAGCCATTTTTAAGATATTAGCTGAGTTAGCAGTAGTTACAATACTATCTGCATCATCAAAAATGATTACTTCTTTATCTCTATAATCATAAAGAATTCTTACAAGTCTCGCTGTATTAGGAGCCCCTTTAATAATTTCAGCATCATATTTATGTGCTTCATTTACATAAAAATAGCTTTTCCCTGATCCACCACTCCCATAAACAAGCTGTCCATAAGGCATATTTTCTTGATCATCCAGTAGTTCTTCAAAATCATCTTCCATATCACCAAAGGCTTCTTTCCATCCAAATATCATATCAGAATTACTGGCTAAAGCTGTAACATTAGCCTGTTCAGAGGGAGTAATAATAGGATTCATTTTCTTAGGTTTATTAGGAGTATAAGCCCCTCTAGTCCATTTATTAGATAATCCATTATTATTTAGATATTGTTTAGTATAAGTGATAAAAGAAGCTTGCGAAACTGGTCTACCTTCTACAGTTCTAGCATACTCAGTATAAACTCTAGCTAGTTTTTCATCCTGTATAATATCAAGTCTAGCATCCATCCATTCAGGGTCTTCAATCCAAGCATAAACTTCATCTTTAGCAGGAGAAACCCTTTCAAGAAATCTCTTTTCTATTGTAGAAAATATTCCTTCCTGAAGGTTATTAGAAATCAAATCATTAACAGCATCATTAATCTCTTTATTAGAAGCATCAGGGTCCAGAAGAATTGATCGGCTAGGTTTATCATAAGCATCACCATCAGCAATATAGTCTACAGAAAATAATTTATCATTATTTCCATCCATCAAATAGTTCAATCTAATTTCAGCACCACCAGATAGGTATGCATAATAACCAATCAAGTCACCATCACTTGTAGAATAAGCATCAGGTACATCAAAGTCAAAATCTACAATATATGGATTTCTTTTAAAAATCTTTTTTGCTAAGTTTTTTAAAATCTTTTTAAAAAAATCTACAATACCTTCATCAAGAGGAGTTGTATTTTCTTGTAAATCAAGAATAGCACCAGCCCTAACAATTTTTCCCTCTATTACATAGTCTTTTGTTAATTTCATATAATTACACCTCATAGTTTTATACTATATATAGTTAGGAAAATATTTAAAGGTTATTTAAGCTAGATCAATAAACTCTGATATTTCTATAATATTTTGTTCCACTATATTATTGAAGTTTTTATCATCTATGTCTGCTTGATAGTAATCCCAATTTATCCCTAGAGATAGCTCAAAGTGTTCAGTAAGGTTAATACCTTCATCACTGGTATATTCACTAAATATATCAGCTAGAGTAGATAAATTTAACTCTATCATACCTTCCCACCTATTACTAAAGATTGAACCCATATCACTTACAGCTTCATCATAAGCTTCAGTTATATCAGTATAAAAAGCATCATATTCAGCAGTTTCCATAGCATTACGAAAAGCTACATTAATACCATCATGTATTTCTATTATATTATTTTCTTCAAAGTATTCATAATAATCCTGATAATTTGATTTATCTAAAATATCTTCATCAAACTCTGGATAAATTTCTTTAATATTTTTTATTAACAGTTTTTTGTTTTTAGAATTCAGAGAATATCCTATAACGCTATCAAATACCTGTTCATTAGTCATATAGTCAACACTTGGTGTATAAAGATCCCAGTCTTCAGATAGCACAATACCATTTACATAGGTATCATCAGTAGAGTCATTAAAGTAAGAAGAGTCCATATCTAATAGAAGAGTACCACCATAATATTCTAAATCTTCACTATCAAGAAACTCATTCATTTTATCCACTAAATCTTCTGTAACCTCACCTTTCTTTAGTTGAGCTACTATTTCATCCATTTCATTAGGTTGATTTTGTAGAATAGTATAAGCTTTACTAACGACAGAGTTTATAATAAAATCATCTGCTTTTATATTTACATCTTCTTCAAAATCTTCTTCAGAAGTTTTTCTATCATATTGGTTAAATATTTCCATATTCTCAGAGTCATAGTCATACGCAATAGCATATTTATTAGTATCACCTTCTGTTTCTATTAAAATATAAATTAGAACAATATCATTTTTCCTAGTATAATCATTCCAATAGCTAGAATCTTTTTGATATGCAGTACACCATTTACCTTCACAACCACCTATAGATTTAGAAGCAATCAATTTACTTGCTTCATGATTTAAAGGCATATAAGCATTAACACTAATACCTAAACTAATATTCTCTTGTGAATTCTCTACAGGAACAGTTAAATAGTCTTCACCTTCTTTTAATCCAGATATTCCACCAGCTTTAACTCTTTTACTCTTTTGAGTTTTTGAAACTTGATTTAATAATGGTTCAAAGTCTGAGTAAGTTAAATTATTCAGATTATT
>JAQICV010000023.1 GCA_027858315.1 Candidatus Woesearchaeota archaeon | reverse complement strand
GGGTAAAAATACCAATATTTTTTACTTTAAAATTGTTTTTAATTCTTAAAAATACAACAAATCAAAATTCTATCACGGACTTTTTAACTCAACCCCAAGAATGTTAAAGTTTATAAATGATTATTTCTAGAAAATGTTATGGGTGTTGCAATAAAAGATATTCTCGAATTTGATGAGATTAGTCTTAACTTGATTTCTAATAAAAAAATTGCAATTGATAGTTTTAATATGATTTATCAATTTCTTGCAACAATTAGGCAATCTGATGGAAATCCTTTAACAGATAGGACAGGAGAAGTTACTTCACATATTAAAGGATTGTTTAATAGGTGTGTGTATTTTAAGAAGAATAATGTTAAACCTATTTTTGTTTTTGATGGTAAAGCTCCAAAACTTAAAGAGAAAGAAAGAGAAATTCGTGCTCAAAAAAAAATGGAAGCTGATGAGAAGTACCGTGAAGCTCTTGAAATGGGACATATTGAAGAGGCAAAAAAATTCGCATCTTCTCTTAATAAGCTTAATTCTGAAATGATTGAAGATGCAAAAGAATTAATTAGAGCTTTTGGTTTTCCTGTTGTTGAAGCTCCTTCCGAGGGTGAAGCTCAAGGAGCACATCTTGTTAAAAAAGGTGAATGTTTTGCTCTAGCATCTCAAGATTTTGATTCTTTACTCTTTGGTTCTAAATATTTGATTAGAAATTTATCTGTTTCAAACAAGAGAAAGATTCCAGGTTCAAGTGTTTATAGGGAAATACCTATTGAGTATTATGATTTAGATAAAATCTTAGAAACTTTAAAAGTAAGTCAAGAAGAATTAATTTATATTGCAATACTTTGCGGTACTGATTTTAATCCTGGAGGAATTAAAGGAATTGGACCTAAAAAGGCTTTGAAGCTTGTAAAAGAATATAGAGAAAGACCTGAAGATTTATTTAAGATTTTAGACTGGTATGATTACTTCCCTTATTCTTGGAATGAAGTATATAATGTCTTTGCGAAAATGCCTGTTGATGATAAAGTTGAAATTAAGTTTAATCCAATAAATAAAGATAGAGTTAAAGAAATTTTAGTTTCTAAAGATTTTGATGAAGTAACTATTGATAGAAGTTTGAATTCCATTAAAAATTTAAAGACTCTAGATAGCTTCTTTTAAATTTTTAGGGTCAGCTCATCCACTGACTATAAAAAATCTAAAAACCTTAGATTCATTTTTTTAGATTCTTAGTCTCTGTTCATTCACAGAGTATCAAAAACTTAAAAACACTGGATAGTTTTTTTTAAGTTCTTGGACTCTTCTTATTAACGCGAAAATATACATAAAAATTTATTCTAAATTTTTAGTCTCTTCGCACTATCGTGCGAAGATTTCTATAATGTCTTTATCTTTTACAACATGATCTAGGCCTACTCTTTGCCAGTTGAATTTTGCAGAACTACCTTTAATTCTTGCATGCTTAAATTTATCTAGAACATCTTTGTGGATTTTATTGCAAACTCTTTCTACAGTATCACCTTTTCTTACGACAAGAGGTCTTTGCATATCTGGTTCTTTTTTTAGCTCTTTTAAATAAACCCATATGAAACCTAGTTGATCCCACATGAAATCTTTAAATTTATCTAAATTGATGTCAGCATCTGCAGAAATTCCAATTAATGAGAATTGAGGATATTTCTCTTTGATTTCATCAACCATACCTTTTATTGTATCAACATCGAATAAATCAATTTTATTTAAACAAAAAACTGCTTTTTTATATACTAAATTACCATAACAAGCATCAATAAAATCATCTACATTTAGATTTTTTTCGTGAATGATTATTTCAGCATTTGTATATTTCATATCATGCATTACTTCTTCAATTAATGAATAGGGTATATTATCTGAAGAATTATTTAGTGGAACACTAATGCCACCATTGAATGCTCTTTTAATCTCGATAAAAGGTTCTCTTTGATTGAATCTAATACCAGACTTATAAGTTTCATCTAGGAGCATTTTAATTTCACCTAGTGGATCTTTAACATCAATTACAAATATTACTAAATCACATGCCCTAACTACAGATAGAACTTTTTTTCCGAAACCTCTATTATCTGCTGCTCTCTCAATAATACCTGGCAAGTCAAGAATTTGTAAGTTTGTGTGTTTAAAGTGTAGAAGTCCTGGAACAACATCTAGAGTTGTGAATTCATATGCTCCAATTTTTGATTTTTTATTTGTTATCTTGCCTAATAGAGTTGATTTACCTACACTTGGCTTTCCTAAAAGGCCAACAGTAGCATCACCTTCTTTTTTAACTGCAAAACCGTCCCCTACAGATTTACCCTTTGATAATTTTACTTCTAATTCTTCTTTTATTTTGGCAATCTTTGACTTTAGTTGTCCTACTGCCATCTCT
Organism: Candidatus Woesearchaeota archaeon; assembly: GCA_027858315.1. Taxonomy (NCBI): domain Archaea; kingdom Nanobdellati; phylum Candidatus Woesearchaeota; species Candidatus Woesearchaeota archaeon. The sequence goes on along the minus strand of JAQICV010000023.1, from coordinate 9,093 downwards.
GTTTTTTTATTTACTTTAGTACCTTTTAACTCTGCTTCAAGTTCTTCAATCCTCTCTTTTAATTCTTCGTGTGCCATTTTATAATCAAATTTTGACTAAAGAAAGTTACTGAAAAAAAATTTTAATTTTTAATTGCACCTTTTTTTAGTTCTTCATAAGCTATTCTATAATATATTAAATTTACAATGCTTTTTAAATATTAAGATAAATTTTAAAATAGAAATATTAAAAGAAATCAATTTGATTACATAGATATGAGTGAATATAATGGAGAAGAAAGAACTAGAACTAATAATATTTGTAAATATAGCTTTAGTTGTATTCATCAAGACAAAATAGAATTAAGTGATTTTACCAAAATGAAAATTTGTAGATTTTATTAAATCTCTAATCTACTCTTACAACTACTGAGGTTTTTTGTTCATTTGCTTCATCTAAATCTGAATCAATACTTGCACTTAATATGAAACTACAAGGAGTTTTTTTAATTTTTGAAGCTTTAACACTAAAAGGAATAGATGCACTCTCTCCACTTTCAATCTCTAATTCAATATTATCTACATTAGGATACACTATAATTATTTCTCCACAATCTTTTGTTATTCCTTCATTATTTCCTTCTAAAGGTTCTAAATTATTAATCTCTAATGCAAATTGTCCTTGATCGTTTGCTCGATTTGCTATGAAAATTTGAAATGTATCTGATTCCCCTGTTCGTAATTTATTTGTAGGAGAACATATCCACTCATCACCTTCACATTCAAGACTTGATATACCTATTTCAACCTTATCTATGATATCATCAACAGTAGTTTGACCTTCTCCAAAAAACTTTGAAAATAATCCTAAACCTAATCCGAAAATGATTATTCCTATAATCACTGTTACAACAATATTTACAGGTAAACCCTGAGCTTTTTTTTTAATCATATTATTTTACTAGATTATTTATTTATATAGCTTTCTAAGAACTTGGTTTTTAGAATGTATCGAACTGATTTAATCAGTGACTATATTTTTTAATTTATTAACAATATTGCAAAAATCATTATTAGATATGTTCTCGAATAATTGGCTTGAAGTCTTATCATTTATTTCTAAACTTTCATATATCTGTTTTGCTTCTTTTTTTGAGGATTTTAACACATCAACTAAACTAAATATAATTGCATTTTTTGTACTTCTTTTTTTTTTATAATATAGTTCTTGAACTAATGCTTCAAAGTTTGTAAGTTCTTCTCTTAATTTAATTAGAACTAATGCCGATTTAGTTTTTGTTCGTGGATTAAACGAATTCCCATTTACTTCTTCAATTAATTCAATTTCATAGAAAGCATTGATTAAATAATTCCATTTACTCTGCCTTCCAACGATTGTATCATAAAATATTTTACCATGAAGTAAGATTGCACAATTTATTTTTAATTCTAATATCTTTTTGTAGAGCGGTTCAGTTATTGCATAAGGTATGTTTGCAATAATTTTTGTGAAATTAAAATTCGAGATTTCATTAACTCCATCAGAAAAATAGTATTCAAAATTTTTATTATGTTTTTTTAATTTTTTTAATTCTGAATCAAATGAACCATCAATTTCAATTGAAATTAACTTTTCAGGTTTACATTTTAAAATTTCTTTTGTTAAATATCCTTTTCCTGGACCAATTTCATAAATGACATCATTATTATTTATGTTGGCTATTTCTATTGTCTTTTTTAAAATTTCTTTATCTACAAGAAAATGTTGATCATATTTAATTTCCATTATTTTAAATTATTATATCTTTTATTTAAATCTTTAACATTAATTCCCATATCTTTTGCAATAACTAATGATTCAGTTAATTCTTTGAAACATTCTAATTTATTTTTTGATGTTCCTTTCTCAATTTGAATTAATAACCATACGGATTTTAATTTTGTTAATACTGGAAATAAATCATTAACATTTGTGCTCTCAGAATTACTTAGTTTCCCATAAATCCCATTTATTTGTTCCATATATTCTTTACTAATTAATTTTTCATCATTTAATGCTTTAACAATAAGAGAAGTTAAATTCGATTTAATATCATTCATAATAATATTTACTAAAAGAAGTTTATAAAATTATGTACTCATTTATTTCACATTTTATCTACAATTTAATAAATTTAATATTTCTTTAAACAGTTTTATTTAAAATCATAAGATTTTACTTGTGTTAAACATTTCTCAATAATCTCTTCAAAGTTCATTTCTTTTAATAATTCATTTAAAACTTCAACTTTTGACTTTGTTTGTGGATTCTTTGCAGCAAGAGAACAACAGTCTTTGTATTCCTCTATACTTAATTCAAATGTATCTATTTTTCTTGCAATAGTTATTATTTCTTCTTTTTGATAGGTTAGTAAAGGTCTTAGAATTAATGAAGTTAAACCTGTTTGAGTTGCACGCATATTTTCAATTGTTTGAGATGCTACTTGAGCTAGAGCATCACCACTAACTATTGCATCATATCCTTCTTTTTTTACCAATTCATCAGCCATCCTAAATATGAAGTGTTTGAACATAACAAGTCTATAATTGTCGAACTTTATTTTATCACAAGTAAGAGATCTATAAAATTGACAAGGCATTGCATGAAGTTTTGATTCAAATCCGTATTCATTAACTTTCTCTATGATTTTTTTTATTTTTGTATTTAGAATTTCATCATTATTTTCAAATGTATGAAAGTGTAGAAAATCTACTTCACATCCTCTTTTGAGTATTTGATATGCTGCAACAGGAGAATCTATCCCTCCTGAAAGGAGAACTAGAACTTTTCCTGAAGTTCCTACTGGAAGTCCTTCTAAACCTTTGTACTTTTCATGAGATAAGTATGCGGATTTATCTGAGATGTCTAGAAAAATAGTTGATTCAGTAGTTTTGTAATTCACTTTCAAGTCAATTTTTGATGCAACTTCACCCATTTTACTATTTATTTCAGGAGATTTAAATTTAAAATTTTTATCACCTCTTGTTGTGTTGAATGATATTTGTTTGTGACCTAATTCTTTTATTTCTAGCATCATCTCTTTAGATTTTTTTAAAATTTCATCGATATCTTTTTCTACTTTGTAGATGAATGAATAGTTAGAAATACCAAATACTTTGTTTAGAGTATTTTTTATTTTTTCTTTAGATGAGTCAAAATCTATTATTAGCCTAAATCTTTCTAAAGTGATTTTAGAGACTATTACATTGTTCTTTTTTGCAGATTTTTTGATATTCTCAATCAGTTTGTTTTCAAATACATAACGATTTCTTCCTTTAAGAGCTATTTCAGAAGATTTAACTAAAACTTTTTCCATATATTAAGAGAATTGAGTTTCATATAAAAAGATTTAGGATGTTTAAGTAATAGAAAACTTTTATAAATATAGAATAATTAACAATAGTTAATAATGAAATTACCTCAAGAAATCATGCACTGGGAAATTATTCCTGCAATTAGAAATAATCTAGTTAGAGAACTTAAAGAACTTGGACTAAATCAGGAAAAAATAGCAAAAATTATGGATATTACTCCTGCAGCAGTTTCTCAATATACTAGTGGTAAGAGAGGAAAAAGTTTTGAGTTTTGTGATGATTTTATTAATGATATAAATAAGAGTGCAAGAAGATTATTTGATAAAAAAAACACTATTTTTTATGAGTTAAATACTTTGTCTGCAAGTTTTAAAGAAAAAAAATATTTGTGTCCTATTTGTAAAAAAGAAAATAATTTAGAGGTATGTAATTTAGAAAAATGAATAAAGTGAAAAAAGAATATTATTTTGACAATTATCAGTTAACTCCAATTAGTGAGAGTGTTAAAAGAGTAATTATGGATGAGTTAGATGAAAATATATTACCTTCTCATAAATTTATTGAACAAGGTTCAAGAGCTAGAGAGAAAGTTCATCAAGCAAAAGAGTTGATTGCTAAAAGTATTAATTCTAAATCTGCAGAGATTGTATTTGTTAAAGAGGGAACTACTGCAAATAATCAAATTGTTCGTGGAGTTGTAGAATATCATTTATCTAAAGGAAAGAATATAGAGGATATTGAATTAATTGTTGATTCTATTTCTTGTCCAGATATTTATGCGATGCATAAATTTTATGAGAATAAAGGAGCAAAAATAAAATATATAAATGTTGATAGTAAAGGAAATATTGATTTAGATGATTTAAGAAGTAAGCTTTCAAAAGATACAGTTTTAGTTTCAATTACTCATATTAATCAAATTATTGGAACAATTCAACCTATTAATGAAATTGGAAATATTGTGAAAGAGTTTAGTAAAGATATTTTGTTTAATGTTGAAGCTCAACTTAGTTATTTCAAAACTAAAATTGATGTAGAAGAATTTAAAATTGACTTTATGACTATTAGTTCGTATAAAATACATGGTCCTTTGATTAGTGCAATGTATATTAGAAGTGACGCTTTGATTGTTCCTATTTTAAATGGTAGAGGAATGGGGCCACATGAAGTAGGTTTTGCAAATATACCTTTTATAGTTGGATTTAAAGAGGCTGTAAGAGATAAACTTGATAGTTGGGAGAAAGATGTCAAAGAAATTAAAATTGTTCGTGATTATGCTTTGAAGAGAATTAGTGATGAAATTACAGATATTACTATTTATGGACCAGATAAGGATGAAAATCGAGATCCTACAAATTTACTTGTTTCTTTTAAATATGTTGAAGGCGAGAGTGTTTATATGGATTTGAGCTTCGATAATATTATTGTTAATACTACTTCAGCTTGCGCTAATGAAAATTTAAGGGCTGATTATGTGATACTTGGAATTGGTGGAAAACATGAAGATTCACATGGTTCTATTAGATTTACTTTCTCTAGAGATAATACTATAGAAGAAGTTGATTTTTTAGTTGAGAGTCTTAAAAAATCTGTTGATAGAATTAGAAAACTTAGTTCATTTAAACCTGAAGATTATGATTTTGATTCTTTGAAAAAGAAGAACGCAAAATGTATTACTTGTGATGCTAAAGGAAATTGTGAGGTACATAACTAAAATGCAATTAGAATATACTCCAGAAGTTATTGAGAATTTTAGAAATCCTAAGAATGTTGGAGAAATTATTAATCCATCAGGTGAAGCAACAGAAGGTTCTCCTGCATGTGGTGATATGGTTACAATGCAGATTTTAGTTAAAGATGATTTAATTGAAGATATTAAATTTAAATCTTATGGTTGCGCTTCAAATATTGCAACTGGTTCTATTGTTACAGAGATTGCTAAAGGAAAGAGCATTGAAGAAGCTAAAAAAATTACTTGGAAATCTGCAACTAATGAACTTGGTGGACTTCCTCCAGTTAAAGTTCATTGCTCAGTTTTGGCTGTTGATACTTTAAAGAAAGCTATTGAAGATTATGAAATTAAGAATGGAAAATTAAAAATTACAAAAATAGTTGATTTGAAGTCTGAAATTTTAAAAGAGTTAGGAAAAGTTGTTCATGCTAAATATGGAGATACAATTATTAATCTTAATTTAGTTAAGAGTATTGAAGAGATTAGAGGAGTTTGGTTGATTGAAACTAAGATTGAGCCTAATGATGAATTTATAGATAATATTAAAGAAGAAATTGAAGAACATTTAGAACCACTCAATGTAGTTTATAAATTAAAAATTCGAGATAAATAAAAATGAATAATCAAATATTATATTTCTTTTTTAAACGAATTTTTAGTCATTCCTTAGAATATTCAATTCATCTTGGAAGATGGAATATTCGAAAGAATAAATTGGTTTTTGAGAATGGATAAATTAACACTTATTATTGAAACTTCAGCAGTTGGACTTGCTTTAATTGTTTTTGGAATTATTCTTCTTGCATGGAGTGATTTTTCGGAGGCAATTAATTTAGCAGGACAGTCAAGGTTTGTTATTGGAATTTTGTGTTTAATGCTAGGAGTTTTGATTTTGGTTATTAATCGATTTGAATCTGCCAGTTTAAGGGAGTAGAAGTTTATTTAATATAAAATTAAAAAATTCTAAGCCTTTGTACAAAAGTCACAAAATTTTGTCTGAATTTTATTCTGAGCAAACTTTTTGATGGCTCAAAAAGTTTATAAACGATAAAATTAGATTTATTCTATGAGAGATTTTAAAACAGAAGAACAAAGAAAAAAATTAAATCTAGATAATACAAGTAAAAATGAGAGAATCGATGTTATCAATTCAAAAAAAAGACAAGGAAAGATAAAAAAATGGTTATTTGGTGGAGCTGTTGCTGCAATTGGAGTTGCTACAATTACTAGTGGAGGTAATCCTGATTTAATTAAAAATGCAAATGCTCAAGTTGATAATGATCCTGCAAGAAGTCTTTATATTAATCAATTAAATGAGGGTTCTTATTATAATGATAAAAATATCCAATCTGAAACTTTTTTAAAAGAAATTAATAATTTTTTACATAACAAAAAATTTAGTTCAAATCACATTTATTCGCAAACTGATTTGGAATTTTATGGAACATTGAGAAATATATTACTAGTATTAGATAATAAAGAAGAAAGGTATTTATTAAAAAAATATAATTTTGACATTTCTAGAGTTTCAAATATGATGACATTTTATAAAATAGCAGGAAATAAACATGAGGCTATTATTTCTGATATTATGAATTGTGCTGAAACAAATTTAAAATATTTTTTGAAAACAATTTCTGAAAATAAATTAAAATTAGTAGGTAGTTTTGATGAAATGATTAGAAATGGGAATGTTTATTTAATTAATCCTGATGGATCTTCTGCTAATCATTTATACATTTGGCGCTTAGCTAAATAATTATAAAAATTAATTTTCTTTTTTTAGAATTTTTGTAAGTGAAGCGAATGGATTGAGATTATTTCTTTTTTTATTTTATCTTCACTCATAAAAGTTTTACAACATTTTCTCTTTATAAAGCTTACACTCAAAGTTTATCCCAAATCTCAAAAAAAAGGAAACTATTTCAATTTTGTTCTGAAAAGTCCGATATATTTATCCAAAAAACTTAAACATTGCGTGTAACATTCCAGATTAAGAAAATGTTCTTTGGAACGAAGTGGAAAAGAATTTGGGAAATCTCTGCAAGAGATTTCTTTCTAATCGGTGTTACACGCCCCGAACGAAGCGAGAGCCTGCAAGGCGGGGTCGAGGAACGAAGTGACGAAGAAGTGTTTAAGTTTTACGAGCGAAGTGAGACTATCTAAAGAGGACTTTTATTCGCGGCAGCCACTTTGAAATAGAACGACTAAAAGGAGAGGATTCCTTTAAGTTGGGATAATTAAGAATTAAGGATATAAATAAATTGTTTGATGATCAAATGAATCTGGCAATTCAAATCTTACACTTTCAGATTCCCCTTCACCTAATAAAAACGAAATTTCATATTCTTTATCCATTTCCAATTTTTTAGGATTTAAAAATTTTATTTGACCTATCTCGCTTTGAGACAAATAGCCCTCTTCAATTGGATTCCCATCATTTGATAAATAAATACTATCAAAATCATTTATAATCATATTTTCAAATTTTATTTTCAATTTACTCAAATCAATTTTAAATCCATTATGTTTTAATGTTACTACCAAATTTATATCTTCATTCTCACCTATATCACCATCACTCCCATCACTTGCAGAAATTTGAACAATTTCTATTGCTGGCAATTCTTTATCTAAAATAGAAATTTCTTTCTGATTACAAATTAAATGAGAATTATCTAATAATTTAGAATTATCGCTATCACTACGACTTATAATTGTATTTATAACATCAATTTCACCTACTCCACTAATTCTAACTTCATATTCTTTGTTTTTTTTCATATCACAATTATTTAAATTTATTTCACTCATTTGTCCTTTTTGAACACAAATTAATTTTGCAGCTTCACAAATTTCTTTAGAGCCATCAAAAATTCTTACAATTAAATTCTCATAATTATATGATTCACTATATATAAAAACTTGATTACCTTCAATTCTTGCTGGGAAAATCTTATCATAATCAGTTCTTTCATTTTTTAAATTAAAATCTTCAGTTGCAGTACAGTCTAAATCTGAGTTATTTAAAATTCTGGAGATAACAGTCTCATCTTTACTTATGAATTCTTCTGAAATAACATTACCTAAAGAATCTGACAGCAATACATCATAAATATCAAATTGTTTAATATAACAATTTTGCAAATAAATATGAGAATAACCTTTTTTTTTAATACAGAAATTGACAATTTCTTCGCATAATTTTTCTCCATCAAATACCTTTAATGAAAGATTTTTATAATTTATATCTTCATTATTATAAATTGTAACTCTACTACCCCTTACACTCGTAGGATAAATATTTTCTCTATCTAGTTTTAGTTGATATCCTCTTGCATATTTAACATTATCAATATTAGTATTAGAATAATTGTTGAATTTTTCAACAGTAATAATTTTATTTAAATAATTATAAATACTATTATCAAACCCTTCAATTATCAAATAATCTATTGTTTGATTTATAGATTTAAGAGATACATTTTTCGCATATAATAGTCCTTTATCATTATCAACTAAATCAAGAATGTTGATTTCAGATTTTGAATCTATAAAATGTATATACACATTCTCATTTTTTATACTTTCAAAATAATTAATTTTAACATGAAAAGAAATATTAGTATTTTGCTCCTATTCAAAAGATATATTAATTAATGAAAAATTCCCAATTTTAGAAAGAAAAAAATTTTCGAAATTTATTTCAGAGTTTGGAATTTCAATATTAATATCTTTTTCTGATGTAAATTTATTTTCACTTGTGTCTTCTTGGTAATCCATATGATTATCTAAAGAACAACCACTTAATAAAATTAAGAGACTTATCAATATACTATTAAAAAAGTTAAGTTTAACATTCATAAAAATACTTCAACCTTTTCTCTTTATAAAGCTCACTTTCAAAGTTTATCCCAAATCCCAAATAAAAGGAAACTATTTCAATTTTGTTCTGAAAAGTCCGATATATTTATCCAAGAAACTTAAACATTGTGTGTAACATCTATTAAATAACCTTTTTCTAGGTTT
>JAQICV010000022.1 GCA_027858315.1 Candidatus Woesearchaeota archaeon | reverse complement strand
CTTATATTAAGTTTTAATTCATTAAAAGAAATAAATAGTGCTAATCACTCATTTTTGATTATTGATATCTAAAACAGAAAATATTGTCACACTTCACTCAAAATTATTATATTTGAATTATATGATTGTTTTCAAAACTTACTTAACATGAATATACTGATATTGATTGATAGCAATGACAACTTGTGTTACAATAAGATTGACAAAAAAAACTAAAGGTGAATATAATGAGTGTGCCAAGCAAAGCTAATATAAACAAGCTGGACAATCCAGCCAAACTAAAGCCTAACCAGCAGGTTTGTACGGAACTAAGCATATAGTGAGGTAACAAACTATGTGAAGCCTTAGGAAAGGAGTAAGTCAGCCATAACGCAAGTGAAGGTATTGAGCCTCGTTATTCTCCTTAAAATACAATGGGTCAGGGTTTTCATATGCCTGAAACCATCATCAATATATCCGAAATGGTAATGGATATATTGACATTGTCGGGGTCTGAGTCCATAGCGGGCTTACAAACTGTTTGTATTGGAACTTGGGAGAACCAAAGCATTCCATTAAAGCTGATAAGGAGCTGAAGAAGCGAACAAGTCGGTATGATGTTTTGGTAGTCGGACTGATTCATAGTAGAGGAGTAAGTAGGGTAATGCCTGCTGAGTTTTTTTTTAGGACACTCGAAGGGGTCAGCAGTTTAATGTATTGGAGTTATATATGTGTACTCAAGACACAGAACTTGGAAATAGTAGATATAAATTGCTCCAAATAAGCTGGTATGCAGAAAGGGATAAAAGTGTTAAGTTTACAAGCCTAGCACATTTATTAGATGAAGAGTTTCTTTCTGATTGCTATTTTAGCCTTAACAGGAATAAGGCAATAGGGATTGATAATATAAGTTGGGAGGAATACGGTAAGGATTTGGATAATAACTTGGCAAACCTTGTGATTAAGCTTAAGCAGAAAAAGTTTAAACCACAGCCAGCTAAAAGGGTTTATATACCAAAAGGAAGAGGTAAAACACGACCTTTGGGAATATCAAGTATTGAAAATAAAATTGTGGAACGAGGAATAACTGAGATATTAACAGCTATTTATGAGCAAGATTTTATAGATAACTCTTATGGGTTTAGACCTCATAAAAACACTCATCAAGCACTGAGAAAGGTAAATGATAGTTTGAGTTTTAAATCTATAAACCACATTGTAGAAGCAGATATCAAGGGTTTCTTTGATAATGTATCTCATGATTTATTGCTTAACTTTCTTAAAGTAAGGATTAGTGATAGTTCCCTTTTATTTTTAATCAATAGGTTTCTAAAAGCAGGATATGTTGAAGATAATTTACTTGTTATGAGCGATAAAGGAACACCACAAGGAAGTATTTTAAGTCCAATATTAGCCAATATATTTCTTCATTATGTATTAGATGAATGGTTTGAAAATGTAGTTAAATTTCATACTAAAGGATATTGTGAATTAGTTAGATATGCAGATGACTTTGTATGCCTTGTTAGTCTTAAAAGTGATGCTAAAAGAATAGAAAAAGCATTTAAAGGCAGATTTAATAAATATGAACTTGAATTACATCCAGAAAAGAGTAGTAACTTCAGTTTTGGCAGATATGAACAAGAAAATGCTAAAAATCAGAAGAGAAAAACAAATACTTTTACTTTTCTTGGTTTTACTCACTATTGTGATGTAACAAAAAGGGGATATTTTAAAGTTGGTCGTAAAACTAGCAGGAAAAAGTTTGCTTCAAAATGTGTTGATATGAATACTTGGCTCAAGAGTGTAAGAAATCTTGTTAAAACAAGAGATTGGTGGAAAGTATTAGACTCTAAGCTCAGAGGACATTATCAATATTATGGAGTGAGTGAAAACTATAAAGGATTAGTAAGATTTTATAATAACACAATCAAATTAGTTTACAAATGGTTAAATAGACAAAGCCAAAAGAAAAGAATGAACTGGATTGAATATAATAGTTATTTAAAACACTATCCTTTAAGTAAACCTAGAATAGTACACAACTTTTATTTGTCTAATGCTAGGTGAATTAGACTGAAGAGCCGTATGTGGGAAATCCACAAGTACGGTTCTGTGAGGGGCATTGAACTCTCATGAAATTTTTAAGAACGAATTTTATAGGAGGTATAATATGCCTACTCGAAAAAAAACAAGTATAATATTAATCTGCTTTGGCTTATTAGTAGCAC
>JAQICV010000021.1 GCA_027858315.1 Candidatus Woesearchaeota archaeon | reverse complement strand
GACTTTACAAGAAGAAACAACTTTAGCTACTACTCTTCCTGTACAAGAGACTGTAAGCTATAAATTAGACAATGAGGAACTATCAAGATATATAAAAGCTTTGGTTAAAAATACTAAAGATAAATTACCTAATGATGTAGAAGTAAGTGAAGAAACTGGAATTAGATTAAACACTTGTAAAGCTTATAGAAGAGAATTGAAAAATACCTCATATCATGGAAGTTCTTTAATTGATGGAAAAAGAGGCTATGGAACAGTTGCTAATTATCCAGCAAGAACTATAATTAAATTGATGACAATGAATAGAGAAATGAAGAATAAATAGTTGACACTTTAATAAATAAAATGTTAAAGTGTTTATATAAAGAAAAAGAGGAGAAACAATTCATGAAAAAAATGATTACATTTACTAAGATTGGACAATTTAGACAAGTGATAAGAGATGTATGCTATGTAAACCCAGAGAATCCTGTTTACACATTTCCAACATTAACTTTTGAAGGAACAGTAAAAATGCATGGTACAAATGCGGGGATATCTTATACAGAGGAAGATGGGTTGTGGGTTCAAAGCAGAAAGAATATTATTACAGTAGAAAAAGATAATGCTGGATTCGCTTTCTTTGTTGAAAGTAAAAAGGATATATTCCAAAATTGGTTTAACATTCTAAAAAGAGAAGGATACATCACAACAATATTTGGAGAATGGTGTGGTGGAAATATTCAGAAGGGAGTAGCTTTAAATCAATTAGATAAAATGTTTGTTATATTTGCAGTAAAATATACGAATATTGAAAATCACGAAGATCATTCTTATGAGGAATTAGGCTTCTATAGTAAACCTAACTCAATCTATAATTCAAATATGTTTCCTAAATTCTATGTAGACATAGACTTTAATAAACCTCAACATGCTCAAGCTGAAATTGTTGATCTAGTAGAGAAAGTGGAATTAGAATGTCCTGTTGGAAAGTATTTTGATGTATCAGGAATTGGAGAAGGAATAGTATTCTGTCATTATGATGAACATGGAAATAGAGACTATATATTTAAAGCAAAGGGTAAAAAACACTCTTCTTCAAAAGTAAAAACAGTAGCGAGTGTAGATATAGAAAAAGTTAAATCTATTGATGCATTTATAGAGTATTCAGTTACAGAAAATAGGCTTAATCAAGCAATAGAGCAAGTTTTTACTGCTACAAGCACAGAACCAACTATTAAGATGATGGGAGACTTTTTAAGTTGGGTTTCTAGAGATGTTATATCTGAAGAGTTAGATACAATGACTGAGAATAGTTTAGAACCTAAAGACATAGGGAGGACTTTAGGAAATAAGGCTAGGAGTTGGTTTATGAACTACTTAGATAAACAAGCAGAATTATAAAGAAAAAGAGGAGAAATAGAGTATGTTTAAGAAGACTGTTAAAAAAGTTAACAAAAAGGTTCTTACAAGTGTAGTAGTAGACAACTTTTCAAGAAATGAGAGTTATCCTAGCTTTGCAAGAGAATTTGACGTTGTGGAAGGTGGAAGGTTCAAAATAGGTAATATAGGTGGTGATGTTACAATCTATGATGAGTTTGGAAACATTACTACCCAAGTAGATTGGCAAGCAGGCTATACTCAAGAGTATAGTTTTATATATGAAGAAAAAAGAGGAGAAATAAAGAATGAAATTAGCAACAGAAAGAATAAAGAAAGCAAAAGTGGTAGCAAGTCCACAGATCACAACTAAGAGCTTATTAGAAAAAGCTAAGAGAACAAAGAAGAGAGTTAAAGCTGTTACTGTTAGCAGTAACAGAGAAAACAGAAGAGCTGTAGCAAAACAGACCTCTAGATGTAGTAATACAGGTCGACCAATGTTTGTTGAGTTAGCTACTCCAGAGGAAGAGAGAATATTTAGAATCGAAAGATCTAATAAGAAGATTGTAAACAGATTAAAATATGTTATGAAAAATAACATAGGGTATTCTAGTCAGATGATGAAAGAAGCTGGTAAAGTAGTTAAGAGTACTGCTAAAAAGTATTCTGATGAAGATAAAGTGAAAGCTTCAAAAGTTACTACTCGTTTAGGTAAATATCCTAATTTAGTTTGCCTAGAAGATATAGCTTCTAAAATTCAAAAGGTGGTGTAAAATAATATGGAAATGAAATTACTAGACAAAGAAGTATGTTGGGTTATAGAGTCTCCTCTAGGAGAGAGATTCTTCTTAAGCAGAAAGGAACTTGATATTGTTGATAATATTTTAGAGATAGAAGAGAAGGATCTTATGCTTGTTCAAAGCACTGATCCTAAGACTCAACAACCTGTCTCAGGTCTAACTAGGATAATGGGATCAAGATCCTATAACAGAATGAATATGGATTCAACTGGATCAATTATTGGAACTGTTCTAAAAGATTCTCCTATGGGTAAAGCCGTAGTCTCAGCAAGGTCAGGAATAGTAGTATAATGTTGGTGTATAAAGATCGGAGTTTTTGCTTTACTAAAGAGTGTCTAAACTTCGACAAAAAATGTAGAGGTTTAGGTGCTGTAGCCAATGAAGAGCTATTGAAAGAAGCTGAAGATTTTGGTTTACCGGTAGATACTAGGACTTTTGAATTAGATTCTGAAAATAAACCTATTAACTGTTGGATCTTTGAGGAGTTAAATAAAAAATGAATATAATTTTTAGAAAGGATAAAGGGTTTGCTACTGGAACTAATTTAGCAACTAGTGACTCTATACTACAGGTATATCAATTAGATCATAAGCATAGTGAAGGCGAACTTATTAGTAAGGCTACATGGGAAGATGCTATAGAGAAAGATGCTCTAGTAACTTTTCAATTTAACAGTGCTAATAGTGTAAGAACACTTATTAAGCAGTTGGAGAATATAGAGGAAAAGCTGATTACTGATGGTAAGAAGTAGTGGCTAAAAAGAAGAAAAATATTATTAAAAGATGGTGGATTACTATGGAGGATAATTCCCCATTAGTAAAAGAGCTTAGTTTTAAAGATGCTGAAAAGTCTAAACTAAAAACTAAGCTGTTTTTTGAGAAAGAAGAAATAGCTAAGAAATATTCAAGTTACTTAGCTACTAGACATAAGGGAGATTAGATGGAAATTAAAACAAAAGAAATTAGTGGTATAGCCTCAGCAGTTAAAGATATGAGAAATCCTATGGGATCTTGGGATAAAAGTGATTCTGTTATGTTTAGGGATCAAGCTACCAATAATTTAGTATTAGATACTATAGGCGAAAAAGATGAGGAATTATTAAATAAATTATGTAGAGCTAAACATAGTTCTGGACATGATTGTGTTCTTAAGTCTATTATAGTACATATGGATATAACAGCCACACATGATTTCTTTCTTCAGTTGTATAGGTATCATTTTAGAGATACTACAAGCTCTACGTCTAAAATGTATTCTATTACCAAAGGTGATATAACAGATAAATGTAGTACTTATGTAGCCTATCAATCCATATACTTAGTTAATCACTTAATAAAAATCTATAATAGTGAAGATCCTTATCCTAATAGTTGGGATAGTGCTATAGTAGAAGGACTTCTTGATCCAGACCATTTAGGAAGAGATATTCCCCAAACTAAATCAGAACTATTTGAGTGTATAATTCATAACACGCCTATAGGCTATGAATTAACAGTAGGTGAAGTTACTAACTATTTACAACTAAAGACTATGTATAATCAACGTAAGAATCATAAAATGTCTTCTTGGTCAATAGATTTTGTAGAGTGGGTAAAAAGTTTACCAATGAGTTATTTGATAACAGGAGAAACTAATGATGACTAGAAACATAGAAGTAGGAACATCTTTAATACATCTAAGAGATGATGGTGAGGTGATTTCAATAGAAAATCGAGATGATGAAGCTGACTTAGAGTCTTTTGCCAGAATGTTTGATGCATTTTTAAAAGGTATTGGATTTGTAGGTGTTAATGCTGTAGTCTTTGAAAGAGAAAATAATGAAAATATAAGCTCTAATATGTATTGAGAGGTTTGCTATGTCAAGGTCATATAAGAAAACTTGGGGTTTTAAAGATAACCCTGCTAAAGGTATGAAACGCCTAGCTAATAAGAGAGTTAGACAAACTAAGAATATTATGAATGGAGGGAGTTTCAAGAAAGTATTTTGTTCATATGATATCAGCGATTGGAAGTTTTTATGCTTTACAAAGAAACAAAAACGTGATATTATAAATAATAAAGAAAATAAGTTCACTGTGTGGTGGCGATGGAGAGGTAAATAGCAATGGACGAATGGACAAAAGAAGAGAGACAGCATATTGAGGATGTAGCAGACGACTACGGAGTGTCACATGATACAGCTTATTATTTAGCAGAATTGCTAGGGAGAAATGAGCTGAGGGATGGCTTTATGACATCTATGCAGGACATAGAAGAAGGCTATTAAGTCTATTTTATATATAAGAAAAAGGAGAAAAGAAGAGAATGAAAACAAGGGTTCGGATGGGACTAAAGCCTACAGCTAAGGGTATCTGTAATGTAGACGTTACAGTTGACTGTGATTTAGAGAATGAAGAGACTACAAAAGATGTAGCTGTCGTTTTGAAAGAAGCAGTAGGTAATTATAGGACTGCTGTACAGGATCTAGGCTATACTAATATAGAGATAGAGTCTAAGTAGAAAGGATTTATAGTAAAATGGGTTACTGTAACTCCTATTACAATAAGTGTGGTAGGAGCTATTTTAAAAAAGGAGAAATAAAATGGCAGGTTTACACTCAGGAAATAGGGAAGACAAAGTAGAAGCATATGCTCAAGAGTTATCTAGATTAAAACTAGCAAATCCTAAAGCACCAATTAAGTTTTTTGTTACAAGTGGTGAAGTTAGTGAGGACTTTTGTTACTCTGAGCAGACTATAGAGGATGTTAATCTAACAGATTGGGCTCTCTATAACGATCAGATATTTACAGACTATGATACTCTATTAAATGAGATTGGTTATGTAAATGACATAGAGGACTTAGATAGTAAAGAAGTTGAAGATATAGCTAAAGATTTAGTAACTCAGGTTATACTAGTGAAACTAGGAGCTTAGGAATATGGATATAGAAGATATAAATTGTAACAACTGTGCTGTAAAAAACAACTGCAATTTGTTAGATACAGAGTTGAAACACAGTGAATTATGGAGCCTTGAACATAATTTCTGTAATAGTCATCCTAGCTTAGAAGGAATGGAAGACTATTCTGAGGTTGAAGATGAACTAAGAGAAGGAATGGAAGACTATTCAAAGTTAGTGGGTGAACTAAGAGAAGACATTGAGGATAGAGATCTTGAAATTTCTAATTTACAAGATACTATAGATACTCTAAAAGAAATAATAGAAAACAATTAAAGGTTTTGCTTGACAAAGACGATAGTAGTAGTATAATACTAAGTAAGAGAGGAAAAAGAGAAATGAGTGAGAAGGTAATTGTAATAAGAGAAGTGGCTTTAACAGATGCCCAACTAGAAGATCGATGTGGTAATTGTAGCTTAAATTTATCAGGACAGTGTTCAGATAAAGTAAAAAGCTTTCTAGTTTCAAGCCATGATTTTAAACAGTGTGAATTAGGATATAACTATAAAGTAGATGATCTAGAGACTGATTATACACTTGATGGATTAAAGACTCCTACAACTCTAGATGGAGCTTTAGCTATGCTTAAGAATCAAAAGACTATTAACACTATCCAAAGATTTACTATCAGAAAGCAAAGAGATCTCTTAAGAGAGATAGAAGAGCTTAAAGAGTTGGTATGTTAAATATTGATAAGTTCCTACCAGCTTCTTTTTTGATTTTTATAGTCTCTTTTATTATAGTTGCAATACTAACTATTGTAGACATGTTAGTTATTCCTAGTAGTATAATGCGAGTACTACTTTTTATAATGAGTGTTTCTTTAAGTGCAACAATGTATCTACAAATAAAAGTCGCAATAAAAGAAATATGGTTTAGTTAGATGGAAAAGTCATGTAAAACATGTAGAGTAAAAGATCTATGCTTATCTTCTAATAAGAAGGTATGCTTAGAACATAACTTTATGTATTGGTTAAGTCAAAATATAAAAGAGAGGGAAGAGAATGAAAATAACAGAGAGGATTAGTTTAGAGAAAGATGGAGACTACTTTAAATTAACAGAAGTAAGAGAATCTAAACTAATGGATTCAAGTAGGAAGTATACAGGAGAGGTAGGAGAGAAAACAGCCTTCTTAGGAAGTTTCTCTACTGTATACCAAGCATTAATTCATATCATACAATCTGATTATGATATTGAAGAAGACTTAATATCACAATATAAAGAGTTAGTTTCTTTAATAGATGCAAAGGCTGATGATATTAAGAGAGATTTTAGGACAGAGGTTAAGACTGTAATAACACGATAGGTACAAAATTGTACTATTATATTATATGAACTGACATTTGTATAGTATGATAAAACACAGGATAAGTAATCAATAGAATCTATTGAGATATCAGGAGAACTTTAAGCCTTTATGTGTTTAGCTTTTTGTTCTATGTCAGCCTGATATCTCAATAGATTTTTTATTTTAAAGGAGAAACACAAGATGTGCATTAAAGAAAGACAAGAGAAAGGTGCCGTAATAATAAGTAATTTAATGACAGCTTATACACCGAAAGGTGAGCCACTAGAGTTTAGTCTCAAAGAGAGTCCTAGTAAGCTTGTAGGTAGTGTAGGCTCAAATACTAGAGGGGAAGAGTTCAAGGTTCTTGGTAATATAAATAAAAAAGACAAGAGTGGAAAGTATAGAAACTTTCTCGTAGAGTTTCTAGATAAAACACTCATTGTTGTTAGGGGCAAAGCTATAGAGAGTGGAGAGTTTAGAAATCCTAATGCTCCTAGGGTCTGTGGTATAGGCTTCTTAGGTCAAGGTATTCATAATTCAGTGCTTAACAATAAAATGTCTAAAGAGTACCAAACATGGAATAGTATGCTACATAGGTGTTACTCAGAGGTCTATCAAGAAGGAAAGTCAACTTATAAAGGCTGTTCTGTTGATAAAAGATGGCATAATTTTCAAAACTTTTGTGAGGACATTCAATATTTACAAGGTTATAAAGAATGGAAAGAAACTAGCATCCCTAATGCTTGGGCTTTAGATAAGGATATTAAGATTGATGGTAATAAAATATATAGTAGTGGTACATGTATGTTTGTAACCATCAAAGAAAATGTTCAGAAAGCTACCCTAGGCAAAGAAATAAATCTTTCTGGAAATACGTTTCTAATGACTAACCTAGAAACAGGCGAAGAAAAAGAGTTTTTTAATATAAAAAAGTTTGCTAGAGATAATAATTTACAGCAAGCTTGTATTAGTAGATGTATAAGAGGTGAACAACATACACATGCAGGTCTCACATTTAGACTACTAGAAGATGAGTAAAGGTTATTGACACTTTAATATATAAAATGTTAAAGTGTTTATATAAATAAAGAAAGGAGAGATAAAGAAAATGAGTAAAACAATTAAGCCCCTAGGTGGACGCGTCTTAGTACTCTTGGATGACATAGTAGAATCTACATCAAAGATTGCTAAGACAGCCGATCAATTAAGAGAAGAGAAGAGAGCTAGGAACTTGACAGAGGGAACAGTAGTATCAATAGGTGTAGATCTATCAATACTTAAAGATCAAGAGCTTCAGCATAGCCTTAAGATTGGTTCTAGAGTAGGATTTGCTGAGGGAACTGGTAAGCATATAGTTATAAGAGATAAAGATCATCTTGTACTAGAGTTATCTGATCTATTATATGTAGAAGAGGATGAATCAAGTTTACACTTAGTCTAGGATAACTAAGTTAGTTAAGTCTATTAAGAGATTCTTAATTGAGTCTCTTTTTTTATTTATAAGTGTTGACATTATTGTAGTTAAGATTCATAATACTTATATACTTAAATGAATGAAGGAAGTAAACTGAAATGACTAAAGAAAATGCAATGACAATTATCGAGACAATGGTATCTCAATTAGGTGGAAACAAAGCACTAGCAATGACAGGTGGAAGATTTATCGCTGATACTGAAAACTGTACATTAAGATTTATATTCAAAGGTTCAAGAAAAATGAATAGAGTCCATATAAAATATGATGAAGCTCTTGACTTATATAACATGGACTTTCTTAAATATAGTCCTAGCAAGATGACTAGTAAATCAGTTAAGACTTTTGAAGGTGTATATTGTGATCAGCTTATAGAGCTGTTTGAAGAGACTACAGGATTATACTTAAGTCTATAATAGATTAAGTCTAGCATTAACTTACTAGGCTTTTTTTAAAATAATGCTTTACTTTATTTATATCTTAATATATTATTAAAGTAAATTAAGGAGAAATGATATGAAAAAATTTAGAGTTTTACATGGTTTTAGAGTAAATGGTTTTAGTGCTGAAGAAAATGATATTATAGTAGTTGATGAATCTACTATAGGCTTAGTTATATTCTATGCTGATTCTACTAATGGAATTGAGTTTGAAGTTAGGACTGCTAATGGAAACTTTAGTAATACAGATTCTTTAGAAAATCTATATAGTAGACTAGATACTAGAGTAGATTCTGGTGATTTAGTAGGAGTAGTTTAAAGGGAAATTAAGATATAAAAAAGCCTTTAGAAACTATATCAGAGTCTAAAGGCTTAAAATAAGGAGAAAAATCTAAGTATAATGTGGATCTATCGAAAACCCTTGCTACCCATATTCTAATATCTAGCTAGTTATAATAGAATACTTTAGACAGGCTTAAACCCCTTTGTTTAATTTAAACTACACTACACTTCAATACTTATAGTATAATAGTAATATAGCTATAGTAACTTCTAATGTAACATCTCGAGTGTTAGATTAGAAGTAATAAGTGTTAGATTAGTCTAAAGGCTCGTAGTTATCTAAATCTTCATTATTTAAATCAGATATCATATTATATTTACAGAATATAACACAAAAATCACCTGTACCTTTAGCTTTTGTTCCACAAAATTGACATTTACTTGATAAAGTAAGCTTATATTTAAGTCGTTCAATCTCTTGTTGTTGGGACTCTACAAACTCTAGTGCTTGTGTTAATAGCTCTTTAGCGTTGCTACTCTTTGAGAACCTTCCCATTAAATCATTTAGCAATTCTTTTACTTCTTTAATATTCATACTCATACATTTCTTCCTTCATCATCTATATTCAACACCCTCTCTAGATCTTTCCTGAGTAATGTAAACCTATGGACTCTGGATATATCAGCTAAGTTATCTATCAATGGTAGGTCTACAGTGTATACAGAATGTAGACATTTAGTCATTTCTATATTCTCAGTCTTAAGCCGTTCAATCTCTTGTTGTTGCTCTTGTAGCAGAAGTATCGTCTTATTCAAGGTATCTATATTCATATCATCACAGCGGTCATTTCTAATCTCAATAATTGTTGCTTTTAATCCTAATATTGTATCTTCCATAACCTACCCCTCAATTTTCTTTAACGATGAATGCCTTGTATTATCTGTAATAGTTACAAACATACAGGCTTCTTTTGAATAAACCTTATTACCACTTATCTTGATATCTTTAAATCTTTTCATTTTAGTCATCTCCTTCAAGCACCCAGTTAAGTACTACAATCTCATCGTTAATAGCCTGTACACTACTATAAGCTAAATCCTCATCAAGGCTATATAGAGGGAACTTATGAGAGTCAAGCTCTCTTTCTATTTCAAGTTTAGATTGTTTTAATAGATTAAGTCTATCTTGTATCTGTTGTTTAGTTTTCACTTTGCTAGTCCCTCCTTTTAATCTATATGAGTCAATAGCTCAAGTAATTTATCAAGCTTCTCTTTTCCTATGCCAACAAATATCTCACCTATTTGTTGAGCTATTTCTTTATCAGTATTGTCTTTAGCTAACTTATATATGATTTCATCATTAACACATTGAGAACTTTCATCCTCTATGACTTGATATTTATTAGTACAATCATCTCTTTGACTTAGATCATCAGGATTAAAGTAACAACCTTTACAACTCCATTTTTTCTCTTCTTTAACAGCTACTAGTAAAGGACTCTCAAGCTCCACATCAACTTTAAATACTTTCTCAAGATCACTCTTCTTTACAGGTACTGCATAATAATAGGGTGTACTATCATTTTCTACATCAATACTACAGTCATAGTTAGTTAAATACTTATTCGCATATAACTCCTCTAAAGATTCAACATCATTAAGATTTATATTTCCGTTTAAGAGTCTAAAACGGGGTCCACCCCTATCTATAGAATCGAATCTAACACATAGTTTTAATAGATGTCCATTACAGTCATCTTCACCTGTATCAGAGTAGTAGACAAGAATAGGCTTCTGAGATAGTTCTTCATTACTAATGTCTTTTAACCAATCAGGTCTTTCTATGATTGACGTATCATCAACAGTTATAGCACCTCTTATATAGTCATCAATAGGAATAACTTCTGTAATATCTGACAAAAGATCAAAGTTTAATTCATTAGTAGCCCAACTATATTTATAGCCTTTTAGATCTCCAAAGTTCATCCCATCTATAACATTCTGTAGTAAACAAGTATAAGATTTACCATTACTAGCAGTTTCATTTGATACTAGACAATCCTCTATTTTAGAATCATAAATCCTACAGGTTACCCTCTTTCCATCTAACTTGCGTAACTCTTCTAAACTCTTAATTCCTTCTTTATTCATTTTAAACTCTCCTTTTCATCTAACTTTTTTATGGCTTATACTACAGTGTCTATGATCTCTTTTACTATGACAATCTCTCAATTCTAAAACAAGTAAGCTATGTAAAGCTTCTTCAAGTAATTGTTTAAAACTTTTATCTTTTACCATTGGTTATTTCTCCTCTATTTAATTAAAGCACCTTCTAAAACATATCGATTAAAATCTTCATCCCCTAAGTAATACATTAGAACCTCGTCAAATGACTCTTTGATTTTATTAGTTGGTGCATTACGCTTTTGAATTAAATCATAGACAACTAATTCTAGTACTTCATTATGATCTATCTTAACACCGACTTTCAAAGCGTCTTCTATCTCTCTATAACTATCAATTAAAGTTTTCATTTTTTAGCCTCAAGGTATTCATAGCCAAAGTCTCCATTAGGGTTCTTCTTATTTAGACTTTTTACTAGGGCTATAGCTTCATACTCATTTGTCACAAACGAAATATTACTAGTATCTTCTGGATAGGAAATCCCCATTTGTATTATATAGACAGTATCTAAGTCTTTTATCTCAGATACTGGTCTAGCTTTTTCTTCATTCAAACACTTTTCACAGTGGCACTCTTGTTTTCTACATTTCATCTTATTTCTCCTCATTTAAAATACTACTGTTTAGTTATTACTTCTGTATTGTTTATTATTTGATTATTCATTTCTAGAATATCAGAGTTTGTCATCCAGTAAGAAGGCCTATTCTTCTCTACTTGTTCATCATAGATACAGTCTATTTCTATCTTGTTATTTTCAATAGCCATTAGATCTATGTTGCCATTATCAAGAATAACAATAACATCCTCTATTCTAACTCTCAATCCTCTAACTCTAAATGCTTCATTTACTTTTCTGTATATCATATCATTTTATTCTCCTCATTCATTTAAGTTAATCTAATTACTATTCTATAGTCTAAGTATTAAGTTGTCAACACTTATAAATAAAAAAACTACTCCTCATAAAAGCTCTATAAAAGCTCTAAACATCAAGAGTAGTAGTATAAGTCATCTTTGTTTAGAAGGTCACTCTATGAAGATCCTTTGAAAGTAAATAAGCTATACTCTAGTAACATCTAGCACATATTTTATGGCTTTCTCAAGACCTTCATCTGTTATATCTTCTTCAAGCATTACTTCCCAGTCTAGTACTTGGTAGTAATGTCTTGTTTCTACAATATGAGAATCAAACTCTGATTGCCTGTTTATGCCTTGCTTAACTTTTTGTAGGAATAGTGGATATGCTATCAACTGAAATAATTCACTTGTATAGTCTAAATAACTCCATTGCCCATCAGGAAATCTTAACTCTGGCTTTTCTGTGAATCCTGTAATATCAAACCCTTCTGCAAACTCACAAACTTTTTTAATATCTTCAATACTTAGCATCTATTTAACCTCCTCTTTTATTTCCCAGCCATCACAGCAATGCTGAGTTATATCTCTAGTTATCCAGTTTTCTATAATGTCACAAATATAACCACATATACTTGCATTTATCTCAGACTCAGGAACAGCACTACACAAATTACAAGTTGCACATATTTTAGGATATACACATACTTCCTCTACTGAATCAGTCTCTCCTGTACCATTACACAGTCTACATTGTCTTGTTGCTTGCATTAGTGTGTTATGATCAATAAAAGGTAGTCTCTCTATTCCATCTTCACAATTATTACATTTCATTCTCTCTCATCTCCTCCAAATACTTCTCAGCTTTACCTACTATACAACTATCAGCATTATGATCATAAATCAAGTGATGACATCTAGTACAATAGTAATTACCATATACTGATTCCTGAGTACACTCTTCAACTAATGCTTGAGACATCTCTAGTAGAGTAGCTTCAAGGTCCCTAATCTGAGGTAGAAGTCTAAGTTCTATATTGCTAGTATACTCTGCAATACTGTTAGTGTCCTCTGGTTTAATGTATTCAATCATTTATTCTATCCCTTTGCTGTCCAGTTATCTATAGGTTTAATACCTTCATTATTAAAAGGAATGCCTCTTATACACTCATAACACTTATCATTTGACATAGGATTATCTATTCCACAATTTCCACAACACTCTAGAGATTTTTTCTCTGATTCTAACTCTTCTAGATTGATCTTTAAATCCTTCTAGTTGGTACTCAAGTGCCTCTACTACGGATTTATGATCTGTAATTAATTTAGCAACATCATCTCTACAGCACCATTTAGAAGTACCCATTATTTGTCTATCTGCTTCACACACTTCTTTTACTGTATATCTCTTTATATCATCCATCTCTTATCCCCTCTAACTATCTATATATTACACCCTACTACATAAAGTGTCAACCCTTAATTATCTATTAGATGACTTTTTTATTGTACTCTAACCATTTGCTATAGACTCTATTTTCTGCATCCGTATAAAGATGAAATTCTCCATCACTAATCATACTATATCCTTTATTTTAAATAGCTTATAGTTTTTAGTGCTTCCATCTTTACCCTCGTGACTCACTATACAGTCCTCTTCTATATCGCTCTTAAGAAGTTCTGCTTGACCTGTAGCTACCCTAAGTGTATTAAAGATGTTTAAGAAGCTGTCCTTGTTATTTGATTCTACTATCATCTTATTATTATTCCCTCTTTAATCAATATTATCTTGAGTATATACTTCACCAGTCTCTAAGTCAATAGCTGATAATACTCCATAGCCAATATTTCTATATATACATCCAGTATCTATGAATAGTAGATCTTCACATTCATCTATATACTTCTTAGGTGTATGACCAATAACATTTATTGATTCTCCTATCTTAGAGTCTCCATATAACAACTTACTAAACTTCCTTGACCAAAGACACCACTTTTCAAACTCCTCTCGATCTGAGTCTCTTATATCCCAAACAAAGTTAATATTAGAATGAGATAGGATATAATGTTGACCTATATTATTAGTATATTCTTCATATAGAGGTAGAGTCTTAAACCAGTTAATATGATCTTCTAGTATCCCATCTTTACCTTCATAGCTTTCAACTGTTACGTCACCACCATTTCCATACCACCAGTCTCTTAGTCTAAACTCACTCATAGTACTAGCTTCTTGGACTTGTATAGCCATGTCTTCATGATTGCCTAGTAAGCACTTTATATTATTAGACTTTACATAGTCAACAACTTTATATGATTCAGGACCTCGATCTATTAAGTCACCTAGAATACAAATGTTTCTATGAGGTAGTTGCTCAAGGAGTTTTAAGAGAGTGTTATAACAACCATGGATATCTGAAATTACAATCATTTATTGTTAAATCCTTTCCAATTCTTAAGCTCAACACAGCTATCACAGGGCTTTTCACCCAGCTTATACACCACTTTGCAATTAGAACAATTGCATAATTCAATATTATCAGCTCTCAGCTTTTTCACTCTTCTCTTCAAGCTTCTCAGCCACTAACTGCTCAATAGAGTCTTTAAACATTCTCTTTATCTCTTCTACAAATATTCGAGCTGATTCTGTAGCGTCACCCTCAAATTCAAATAGTCCATCTTTTAGAAAGAACTTTCCTACTTCTTTATTATCATTAGTTACATCATGAAACATCAGGAAGTAAGTGTCTGGTGTCAAGGTTAGATTCAAAG
>JAQICV010000020.1 GCA_027858315.1 Candidatus Woesearchaeota archaeon | reverse complement strand
GCTATACAAAAAGCTAATATTCTAGGTAACGCTCAAGTAGAAAAAATAGAGAAAGAATTACTTGGACTTGGAAACTTAGAACAACACTTTTCAAACTTCAATGATAATGATAATCCTATTGTAGCAATATTAGATAAGTATACTCGAGGTATTTACTTCGGACTACATAATGATGCTAATGATCCTTTTATAATGTTGGCAAGCTTAGATGGTGAAGTTGTAATAGCAATAGACACAAGCGGGAATTGTGCGACAGTAAATGAAAATGGGAAAGTAGAACTAACTAGAACATTAGAAGAGGAAATGAAACAACAGGCTAATCCTTCACTGGCATTTATACAACTCACTAGAATTGCTAATCATGACAAGTGGTCAATTGAAAGACCTTTCTATTTCCAATTTACAGGTAAGGACAGAGTCCTTCCCCTAGAGGATAAAGACTATAATCTTGAATCTATTGAGAAGTTGTTTATGAACTCGAAAGGTGACCATTCTTATATTTTTAGAGATCTAGAGTTCTTAGTACCCACCTATTTATATGATGATAGAGATATACTAGGTGTTAGACAAGTAGATTCTCGGGGAGTATTTAATAATGATACTAAAATTATTATATATGTTATAGCATTTAACTTCTTAGATTATATAAGCACACAACCACGCATTCAACGAGAGCTTATAAAACTAGATGCTAGTAAAAAAACAATAAAAGACTCAACAGAGTTAAAAGTTCAAAAACTAGGTTCAGAAATAACAGCTACTATGGAGACTATAAGGGTGTTTAACCTTGCAAGAGTGTTTCTAAACTGTTTAGTAATTGTAGCCTGTCTAGGTATCTTTTCAGTGTTAAGACGAGACTAGGTAATCAAGAAGGAGAATAAAATTGATCTACGAAATTTTGCAAAACCTTTCATTTTCCTTTTTTGGCGTAATGGTAAGATTTTTATTACATCAATCAGAAAAAATAGGATGGAGAGACTTGATAGGCTACCCCCTATTACTGACATTATTGACTTTACTATTCTCATCTAAATTAGAGAATATTAACGCTGAAACTTACTGGGGTTTATGTGGTACAGCAGGTTATATACTACCTATGTTTAAAAAAGTGATGAAAGGTGATAATCTATTAAAAATAGCAGTAAAGAGTGTAAAAGGTGCTAAGTCTATGAGTGATAACTTTATTGATGAACTAGATAAAAAACTAGATGAGGAGGACAATGATAATGAATAAAAGAACTGAGAAATGGGGAATATATGCACCTAATAAAGGTATTGTAGCTTTAGCTTATGATTCTAGTGATTATGGCTTAACAGTCATAATAGAGTACCCTTGTGGTACTAGAACACTTCATGCTCATAACAGCAAACTACTAGTAGAAACAGGTGATAGAGTTGAAAGAGAGCAGTTGATTGCTATTATGGGTGATACTGGTAGAGGTATTCCAAAGCCTAATAAACATAGTCATCTAGGTTGTATTCCAAAAGGTAGACCCCTAACTAATCTAAATGAGAATTGTATAAATCCAGTACCATTTCTAATAAGAAATAATTGTGCATATCCTACCAATACTAAAGTATCAGGAGCTTTTCAAGAGGACTATGGGAGCTACTACCATGAAGGTATAGATTTTAGTGGACTAGAAGAAAATATAATAGATAATTGGGAAAATGGTATTAATGCCAATACTCAATATTACTATAAGAAATAAGGAGAAGATTATGAAGGAATGGTTTTTAGGACTAAGAGCAAAGTTATGGGCTTCGCTAGAGAATAAAGGAAGATATACATCATTCTTGGGAATATGTATTATAATAGGTAGTGTTACTAAGCCACTAATACAACATAATAGAGGCGTTGTATTTGAAGAGCAGTATTTAATACAAGCTATTTACTTTGTAGTTATGGGTGTGATACTAATTATTCTACCATCATATATTAAAATTTCAAAAGACGGACTAGAGATAAAGGATTAAATTATGGCAACATTTTTACTAATTATTAAAATAATAAGTTATCTAGCTTCAGGAATACTAGCATCAATAGTATTCATAAAAAGAGAATTAAAAGCTAAGGAAGCTAGAAAGAAACTAGTAGTATTCTATGAGATTGAACTACAAAAGAAAGATGAATCTATTAGATTTTTAACTGCTAGAGTAAAAGGATTGATAAAACTAGAGGAGGAAAAAAATGATGTCAAAATTAAAGTTAAAAATGCTAAAAAAGAGCTTGATGATATTTCTGATACTGAGCTTAACGATAGGTACGATGACAGCCTGTCAAACATGCCCAAAAAGTCAAGGTAATATAGAGCTTGAAGAAATTAAAGAAGACGTTAAACAATACCTAGATCCTGGGTATTTTCCAGCCTTGCTAGACATAAGTAATTTTAGTGGAGCGAATAAAAAGAATATACTCGAGTACTTATTAGAGGTTTATTCAGAGCATTTACAATTATTATTGTCTGCAAAAGTAACAGGATCGTTTAATGATGACATTGACTTCGAGATAGAAGACTGTAGATCCGCTATAGAATGGATGGAGAGCTTGACAAAAGATACTAATTAATGATAAAGCACTATTATACTATAAGATGTGAGAGTCTTTAGTATAATAAGTGCAATAACAATAGAAACAGAGCTTATTAGCTGTACCAAGATTAAATATGAGGTTTATGTACTTTCCTTTTGTTTAACTCTCACCTTGGTACAACTAGTAAGCTTTTTATATTTATAGGAGAAAAGTACATGAAAAGTGTAAAAAGAGAAGAATTAGTACCACTTGACATTTAACACAATAAATATTATTATAGTATATAAACAATAAAGAGAGGAAGAAAATTTGAAAGAAATTAGATTTAAAGAGGATTCTAGAACTAGTTTACTATCTGGTATAGGAAAAGTAGCTGATGCAGTATCAGTAACGCTAGGAGCTAGAGGTAGAAATGTAATAATAGGAACTAAAAATGGTTCACCTATTATCACTAAAGATGGGGTAACCGTAGCAAAGTCTATAGAGCTAACAGACTCCTTTGAAAATATGGGTGCTACACTTATTAAAGATGTAGCTTCAAAGACTAATGAGGAAGCAGGGGATGGAACTACATCAAGTGTAGTACTAGCTAGAGCAATAGTTAATGAAGGAATTAAGAGTGTTTCTGCTGGATATAATCCAATGGGAATTAAAAGAGGAATTGATAAAGCTACTAAATTAGTTGTATCAGAACTACAGGATTTAGCTATAGAAATATCTAGTCAAGAAGAAATTGCTCAGATAGGTGCTATCTCAGCTAATGGAGACAAAGAAATTGGTGAAGAAATTGCTACAGCTCTAGAGAAAGTAGGAAAAGAAGGAATAGTTACAATTGAAGAGTCTAAGTCAAGTAAGACATATACAGAGTTTCTTGATGGTATGTCTTTTGATAGAGGTTATATATCACCTTACTTTGCAATGGACAGGGAGAATATGACAACAACATTAGAAGACCCTTATGTCTTAATGACTAGTTCTAATATATCGTCTATGGCTAGTCTTATGCCTATATTAGAGCAACTTGTAGAAGCTCAAAAGCCTCTATTGATTATTTGTAATGATCTAGAGGGAGATGCTCTAGGAGGTTTGGTTACAAATCTGATGAAAGGAGTGTTTAAGGTTTGCGTTGTAAAGCCACCATCATTTAGTGAGAATAGAAAGTCTATGCTAGAGGACATAGGAATTGTTACTAATGGGCATTTACTCAATGAAGAACTAGGAGAAAAGTTAGAAGACTTAAAGCTTTCGGACTTAGGAAAAGCAAAGAAGGTTGTTGTTACTAAAAATGATACAACAATTATAGATGGAGATGCTACTATAGAGGATGTTGATTCAAGAGTTAATCAGATTAGGACTCAGCTAGAAGAATCAACATCAGACTATGTTTCTGAAAAACTACAAGAGAGACTAGCTAAATTAGCTGGAGGAGTAGCTGTACTACATGTAGGAGCAATGACTGAAGTAGAACTTATAGAAAAGAAACATAGGCTTGAGGACGCATTATCGGCCACAAGAGCTGGTATAGAAGAGGGAATAATTGCTGGTGGAGGCACAGCACTAGTTCAGATATCTGTCAAGCTAAACTCTATAGATATAAGCTCATATACTGAAGAGGAGAAGATTGGTTTTAATATTGTAAAAAGAGCTATTGAAGAACCTGTAAGACAAATAGCTGAAAACGCTGGTGAAGATGGAGCTGTAGTAGCTAATGAAGTTAAGAGATCTAAAAAAGGAATAGGCTTCGATGCTCAAGAGTTAAAGTATGTAGACATGTTAAAAGCTGGAATAATTGATCCTGTTAAAGTAACAAGGATTGCACTAGAATCAGCTTCTAGTGTTGCTGGCTTACTAATAACAACAGAAGTTTCAATTGTAGAAATAGAGGATAAATAAGGGAGAATTAAAATTATGTTAGGAATTATTATAGGAACTATACTATGTGTTATAGTTATGTCACTAGGTATTATCATGTATATCAATGATGATTGTAGTATTGTAGGTATGTTATTATCTACTTTTGGTGGTATAGGTGTACTTATTTTCACCATATTTATTGGAGTATATGGCTTTGAGTGGAAAGCTTCAGAAGTAAAAGCTAAACTAGTAAATAAAGAGTATGGAACTAGTTATACAAAAGAAGAGGTATTCTATGCTGAAGATGTCATAGAAACTATCCAAGAGATAAAGAGAACTAGACTAGATATTCAATAAAAAATACTAATTAAAACATGAAGCCTAAGATAAAATATACTATCTTAGGCTTTTTTTATTAAAGCTATTGACTTATTGTAACGATAAATACTAATATACTAAGATAAGAAAAGGAAACAAACATGAAAAGAACACTAGTATTTATAGTATTATTAAGCCAGTTTTTTATAGTAGCTTATGCTAAAGCTCCTGTAGACCCTGTAGCATTCAAGAGAACTGAGAGAGGCTTCATAGAGATGGCACCAGAGAAATATCATAGCATATTAAGATCTATCAGATTTAGGTTTGATATACCAGAGGAACTTTTATATGCTGTGCCAATGATTGAGTCATCTTGGGAAGAGGATGCTGTGAGTCCTGCTAACTGTCAAGGCCTTATGCAATTAAACCCTAAATATGAAGAGTGGTTCATAGAGGAATTCTGGGGATATACTAATGTAGATTTTGACATATCCAACCCAAAGCATAATCTTTATGTAGGATTTGCGTATCTAGCTTGGTTATATAAACAAGTAGGTTCTTGGGATTTAGCTCTATATGCATACAATAGTGGATTAACAACTGTGAATAATCATTTAAACACTGGAAAGTCATTACCCTTAGAGTCTATAAACTATATTGTTAAAGCGGAGAAACTAGGAGTTATATTTAATTAACTAATTTTACTTGACTAATCAGTAACCTTAATATAATATTAAATGAGTGAGGAATTGAAGATGCAAAGATGTAGTAGAGCTTATACAAAAACAAGTACATTAGAATCTAAAATTAGTACACTTGAAGATGCTTGTAATTTGCTTTATGAGTTTGATTCTAGCTATACTGAGTTGATAGATAAGACAAGAGAACTCTATATTCATTTAAGTAGAAAAGACGAGTTGATACAATTCCTCGTACAGCATAGAGGAGAATATTACTATAACTATATCAAGGTTGTATTCACTGGTGAAATAAATAAAAACAAAGCTTATATAAGGGAGATTAAATAAGATGGAAGAAAATGTAAAAAAGAAAGATGGTTTTGATGGTTCTAAAGAGTTGAGTCATCCATCGTTTGGTAGTGTTAGTTTAAGTAAGATTACATGTGGAAATAAAGCTATGTTTAGATCTAGCATAAAACACGATAATTATATTAGCCTAAAAATTAAACAGTCTCACTTATGTCGTAGTCATTCAGAGGATAATCATTCAAGTGTTGGGGAACAAACTATAGTCGAGATAGCTTTGTCGCCTCTACAGTTCAGTGAGATGCTAACAACTATGAATTATGGTGAAGGTGTGCCTTGTACTATAGAGCATAGGATAGATTATGATAATTGTAACTATATTAAATATCCTGATGAAATGGCCCATAAAGATAAGCTTCAAGAGTTTTTAGATGAAACAGGTGATGTATCAAAAGACCTACAAAGATTTATTAAACCCCATTTAGAAAAAGTTTCATCTAATTTAGATTTAAATAAAACTTTAAGCAAGACAGCACAAAAAGAACTGTTGAAAGATTTGCAAACAGTAATGGATCATTTAGGTTCTAACTCTAAGTTTTTTATGAAGCAATTTACTAAATACATGGAAAGCACAGTAGTAGAGGCTAAAGCTACTATCGACTCTCATGTTGATGCAGTTGTTAGACAGACAGGATTAGAGGCGATCAAGGCTAATAAAATGTTAATAGAGGAGATTAAATAAGATGGAAATAGAGATTGTAAAGCCAATGATTAATGCAGAGATTGTTAATACAATAATGTATCAATCAATTCAAGAGAAAGTAAGACTTATCCTATTAGAGCATGAAGACCTAGAATCTATAGGAAATTATGTGGCGATAGATTTAGAGGGTGATACATACTCTTATGGATCAGAGCCTGAGTTTAGAAGAGGATTCTCTTGGGAACTAGGTAGTGATATAGACACTAACTATAATACTTGCTATACTGGAGAACTACAAGAAGTGTTGACTACTAAAGAATTAGCTTTTATAGAGGATAATTGCTCAATGCTAATATGGCAAATAGGAGAAATAAAGGAATGAAAACCATATTGAAATTACAGAAGTTTCTAATAGAAAAGAGGGTGGAATGGCATTACTTTGTGGAGTATGATAAAGAAGACGTGGTGATATTTATTAATGACTATGACTATGAAGAGTTCAAAGAAGTATTAAGTGATCCCTATCTATATGATGAGGATGGATTTACTATCATACTAAAAGATACTTATCTAGCAATAAAGATGGAACAGATACTTGATAGACTTGACTTATTATTAGAAGATGTATTTGATAAAGAGGAGAAAGAGGAATAGGGGTTATGAGTAAACTAATGTATGGAGATTGGAAGAAGGGAAATAGGATATCTGTAGTAGGTGAGCCACAAGCTTTCTATCTTTTCATAGAGGATAAAGGAGCTTCTAGACGGTTTAAAGGTAAAGAGGCCTTTAGACTATATCATGAGCTTAAGAATCTATATGAAAATAAACATAAAACTAGATTTATTAAACTTGTTAAAGAAAGGTGGAAGAAGAAACTAATATGTTAACAGTTGAAGAGAGAACAAGATGCTTTAAGTATCTTAGTAAAGAATGGATTAACTATAAAGAAGATGGTATGCACTATATTCCAGAATCAGAAGAGTGTAGTATTTATGTAATAGATATAGAAGATGGAGTACTTACTGGCGGTGTTGCTCACTATGAATTGTTTCTACAGAAGGTTATAGAAGGAATAAATAAAGATGACAGACTTATGATAGTTACATCAACTCAGTTTATAGAGGTTTATGCTGAAGACTATGAGATCATGATACAAGTTAATATTCCTGATTATGAAAATATCAATGAAGCAAAAGAGACTGCAATAAGGTATGTAGTAAAGGAGAGTAAGAGTAATGAATCAAACAAATCATAGGATAACAGTTAAAACCAAACTCAGTGGGGTAGTTCTATATGAACAAGAGACAGGCTTAATGTTTGACTCTTATATCAAAGCATATAGACTAAAAGAGGAGCTTCAAGAGAATTATGATAGTAATGTAGTTGAGGTTAAGATAGAAGAGGTGGGGTAAAGTGAATATATAACACACACTATAGACTACTACACACACTATAGACTACTACACATATGATAAGTACTATTCCTATGAAAAAGCGTGATTTAATCTATTCCGTAGAAACGTACTATACTTATTAGAAAGGCACAAAAACTACATAAGTAAAACTAATAGCATGTATAAGTAAAATTAATAACAAAACATTTCTTTTTAAAAACCAACTTTCTACCTATTGACATTTAAACACTACTCATAGTATAATCAACCAAAGATGAAAAAGAGGAGAATAAGAATATGAAAGAATTAAAGCTTAAAGTTAGTCCTGAGAGACTGTCAGGTGAGTGTGAAGGGTGCTATTTTGAGAGTCATTGTAATTTTGCTAGTGATCAAGTAAAGGCTATAGACAATACAAGGTATAACTGTGGTAAAGACAGCATAGTTTATGTATTAGATACTGACATAAAAGAGGGAGATTCAACAACTGAGCCTACCACACCTCAGGTTGGTTCAATACAAGCTATACTTGATGCTTCAAATCCAATGTGGTTATATGGTGCAATGGACAAGGATGGAGTAGTATATCTCTATGATAATAAGCCTTATATTGAAGGTGTATACTGGGGTGATAGAGGACATTCAGCAGTGATTCTAGATGAGCTACTTGATGAATCGTTACTTACTAAAGAATGGAAAGAATCCCTTGTAACTAGAACAGGCTATAAAGAAGAATATATATGTGAGTTTAAGAGAGGTCAAGCTGTACTAGTTAAAGGTGATAAGACTACTGAAGAGAGAGTAAGAGTATTCAAAGAATATAAAGATGATATGTTCAATGTATATCCTAGTGATGGTATATACACTGAAGAATGTTGGACTGAGTGTAGAGCTTTTGAGATAGAGGAGAAATAAGGATGAATAGTAAATTAGATTTTAGTGGTATTTCAACCAAGAGAAGAGCCTATTAAGTGTGTGGTAAAACTTTAACAGCTTTTGATTATTAAAGTATAAAGGAGAAGAGATGATGAAAAGATACTTAATTTACCTTTGGATCATATTTAAAACACGTAGGTATAAAAATCTATGTGGGTTTAAAAACGGTGTTTGTATTAATGTAGAATCTTGTTGTACTGACTGTAGACATCTTAAAGATAGTAAATGTAGTATAGTATGTGTGCATTGTAATATTTGGTTTTGCCAAACTGTTTGCAAATCTATGAGTAAAAAGGATTATTTATATATAAATAAACTTTATGATCTAGCTGATAGATATGATATGTTAGATTTTAGGTCACCATTTAATATTATTAAAGTATATAAGAAGAATAGAGAATGAATTGTAAAGATGTTGTTATATGTAATAACCATGAGTGTGATAATTGGAAACATGAGAATGATTATATGTCATGGGGTGATAATAAATTAGAATTAGATAAAACTTTAAGGGAGTATGGTAAAAATGAATAATGAACAAACAACTAATGAGGTGCTACAACTCGGTACTTTGAATCTAACCTTGACACCAGACACTTACTTCCTGATGTTTCATGATGTAACTAATGATAATAAAGAAGTAGGAAAGTTCTTTCTAAAAGATGGACTATTTGAATTTGAGGGTGAC
>JAQICV010000019.1 GCA_027858315.1 Candidatus Woesearchaeota archaeon | reverse complement strand
AACTCAACCCCGTTTTTGTTAATTTTTAGGGATATATTAATTATTTTTAGTGAGCTTTCTTAAAATTTATATGGGTAATTCTGTTAGAGATGCTGAGGATATAAAATTTCTCGATAATTTGAGTGATATTGAGAAGTTTAAATTTTATTTTAGTAAAACATTATCTTTGTGTTACAAATTTTCTAAATTCATAACTGATAGGGCTGATAATAGGAGGAAAAATTTCAAGAGTACAATTTTTCTGAATTCAAAGATACAAGACTTGTATTTATATCCTTTGATTAGATATACGAATAATGTTTCTGAGATTTCTTCAAGTATAGAGTCAGGTTCAAGTTATTTTAATTTATGTAGTCCTATTTTAATTTTGAATCAAGAATTAAGTAATTTATTTATTGAGAGAAATGGAGATAATAATGAAATTTTTGCAAATAAAGTAGATTTAGTTTTGAAGACTATTGTTGATTTTTTTGTAGCAGTTGTTGATTATGAGAAAAGTAAGAATAGTACTGATAATTCTGTAGTAGCGTTGTATGCAAAAATTTCTTATGATATAAATTTAATTTTGAATAATAAAGATTTTAAATTTAATTCGAATAATTCTTCAAGTGTAATATCTTCTCCAGTTTTTAATAAATTTACAAATTCTTTAGAGATATTTTTTAATGAAGTAACTAAGGTAAATTATGATGGATTGTATGGGTTTTTTTCTAATATTAGGGATAATTCAAATAATGCTTATTTGAGTAATGATGTTGAAAATGATAAAAGAGTTTATTCGAATTTGGTTAGTAGTTATAATTCTTTGATTGAGTTAGTTAAGAAAAATAAATTTGGTTTTGTTGAGAGTAATTTGATTGATGGTTTTAAGATAGATTTGAAATTGTTTGGTTCTCTTTTATTGGCTTTAATGAATTCAAAAAATGAGAGTTTATTTCAAGAAAATTTTTATATTTTTGTTAAAGGGAAAGCGCAGTTTTCAGGATTAATTAAGTTTTATGGTTTATATGTGAGAGATAAAGATATGAAATCACAAATAGAAGTTTTAGAGAATCAAGCGAATATGTTTAGTTAGAATTTGTTAAAATAAAAAAAGAATTATTTATTCTTTTTTTGTTTCTTTCTTTTTAGAATCTTTTTTTTCTGTTTGTTTTGAATTGGATTTTTTATTTTGAGCTTTAGGAGCTGTTCTTTTTTTTGCTTCCTCAGCTTTTTTTACTACAATTCCTACTTTTTCAAAAGCAGCCAGAACATCTTTAGTGGATGCTCCTTTTTTTACATCTAGAGTTTTATTTAAAGGCTCTAGGTGCGCTTTGTTTACATTTTTTCTTCTAGTGTTTCCATCAACTAGAACTGTTTTTTCATCTACTTCTTCGATTACAACGCAGTGTTGCATTGCATCTCTTCCAGCAGTTTTTATACATAATCTTCCGATTTCAATCATTTGAGTCACCTGCAAATGGATCTGCTTATTCCCAGATCTATTGCTAATAAATACGAATTAGATTAGTTTTATAAAGTTTGGTCATAAATTAAAAAATTTATTCGACACATTATTAAGATAAATATTTATAAAGCTTTATGCATGAATAAATTTATGGTTTGGCAAGATTTTGTAATCTCTGGAGCAAATTTACTTTTTATTTATTCTTTGAGTAATCAAGTATTTTATGGTTTTAAAACTAAGAAAGGTTTAATTGCACTTAGTAGTTCTTTTCTTACTTTTATTGGTTTATTTGCTATATCTTTTGCATTTTATACTTTAGATATGTACTTGTCATTTATTGCTTTGTTTGTTAGTGCTTGGTTATGGGTTGCATTGTTTTTTCAAAGAATTAAGTACGGGAGGGCTTAAATATGGTGGAGATTAAAGGGTCTGTTAAAATTCCTGAGAAAAAACAAGTTGAGTTTGATGTTTTGTGTTTGTCTCTTGTTGGAAAAGAGATTGAAATTGTTGATTCAAAAAATAAGCTTCAGATTGGTTTTAAGGGTGTTTTAGTTTTGGAGAGTGCAAATTTGTTTTATATTGAGGTTGATAAAGATACGAGAAATCAAGAGATTCATGAAAATTCAAAATTTTCAGACGCTTTTAACCAAAGCATTTCTGGACAATCTGAACGAAGTTCAGATAGTATTAAGAAGTTTTTGAAGAATGGTTTAGTTATTAAGTTCGATTATAATGGGAAGAATTTAATTGTTGATTGTTCAATTTTATCAGGTAGTTTGGTTTCTAGAATTAAGAAGATTAAATAAGAATTTAAGATTTTGAAATTATTTTATTTTTGTATAAAAATCTATGAATTGATTAGAATCAAAATTAAATTTTTATGGCAAAGTATTTGAGTTTTTTAGACTCAATTATTTAATTAATATTTCAGTTAGACCATCTTTTCTTTTTTTTGAGAATTTATCACTTATTTCTAGTATGTTCTCAAGCATTGAGTCTCTCATGTGCTCAGGGATTCCAATGCTTTCTAGTGCTCCTTGATATATGTTTTCTGGTAATTCGTCTGTTGCTGAAAATGTTAAGTATCTTCTTTTGGTTTTTCTTGTTTCATCAATTATGGTTTTTAGTTTTTCTCCGTATTGTGGGAATCTCTGGGAGAATTCATTGATTCCTTCAGTTAGTGTTCTTGATTTGTCGTAGTTTTCAAATCTGTAGTTTGCAGTTACTGGAGATCCTTGAATTTTTTGACCTTTTTTTAGTCTTTCATATACTGATTCAGCTGTAGGAGTTAGTTTTCTTTGCGCTCTTTTACACATTATGTCAAATCCGCTTTTTAGTGCGTGATATGCTATTAAATTTTCTGTTTCGTTAGTTATTAATGTTTTTCTTACCATATTGGTTTCACCATGAATAGTATGTTTATGAATTGAAATAAAGACTTGTGGTGATAACTGTTGCCACAATTCAAAGAATTTTCGAATAAAATTCTTAAGCCGTCGTGAGACCTTTGGTTCTCACGAAGTTTTATATATTTTAATTAATTGTAATCTATATGGAGAAAGTTTTGGAAGATTTAGGTTTAACTCACAATGAGGTTAAGGTTTATTTGGCTCTTATTAATAATGGGGCACTTAATGCTGGTAAAATTACTTCTAAGTGTGGAGTTCATAGAAGAAATGTGTATGACGCCCTTGATAGGTTGATTGAGAAAGGTATTGTTGGTTATATTAAAGTTAATGATGTTAAAGAGTATTCTACATCGAATCCTAAAGAATTGCTTAGAATTTTGAGGAGACAGGAAGATGATGTTAAATCAATTATGCCTAAACTTGAAGAAGGTTTTAATCGAACTAAATCGAAAAAAGAGACAGTTTTTTATAGGGGGAAGGAAGGAATTAAACATATTTTTGAAGATCAATTGAGAGTTGGGGAAGAGATTTTAATTTTAGGTGGTTCAAATAAAGTATATGATTTGTTGAAGTATTACTTACCTCATTATGAAAGGGAGCGGAGGAATAAAAAAATCAAAGTTAAAATTATTTTTGATACTAAAAATCCAGTAGAAATTCCTTTGAGTAAAATTAAATATGTTGACCATAGTCTTGGTCCTTCGACTATTAATGTTTATGGTGATAAGGTTGCAATAATTGTATGGTCTGAGAATCCTTATGCTATTTTAATTGATGATTCTGATGTTTCTGAGTCTTATAGGAGTCATTTTGATTTGCTTTGGGAGATTGCAAAGAAATAAGGATTAAATTAGATTCTACTTATTTATACTTTACGCCTGGGTTAGCAGTTACTTTTATAAATTCTCATTAGCATTCGAGTCACAAGTTGACTGCCTTTTGAGCAGTAAACTTATAAACCTTATTTCATTCTTTTTTATTACATATCCTATGTAAAAAATAAACGGCGAGAGCCTAAAGAGTGGGAAGTATTGTTACTTCTCCTACTTTTCAAGTTAAAAATGAAGACTAATGTTGGTTATAACGTAAATTTCAAACCAGAAGCAGAATGCTCTGATTCAAAATGTCCACACCATGGAGAGATTTCAGTACGTGGTACACTTTTTGAAGGAACAGTAATTTCTGATTCAATGGATAAAACAGTAAAAGTAGAGTGGGAAACTTTAGAAAAAGATACAAAATATTCGAGATATTTTAAGACTAAATCCAAAGTTTCTGCTCATAACCCTGCTTGTGTTAACGCAAAGGTAGGTGATAGGGTACTAATTGGTGAGACAAGACCTATGTCTAAGACTAAACATTTTGCTGTTCTGAAGGTGACTGAAGAATGAAAGCAATAAGATGTAGTCCAAGTAGAGGTTTGCCTATTGGTGCTGAGATTCCAGCAGTTGATAATTCTGGAGCTAAGTTAGTTAAGGTTATTTCTGTTAAAGGTTACAAAACAGTTAAGAGAATGCTTGAAACTGCAGGTGTTGGTGATATGATTACTGCACATGTAACTAAAGGAAAGCCTGATATGAAACATTTAGTTGTTAAATGTGTTGTTGTTAGACAAAAACAAGAATACAAGAGACCTAATGGGACAACAATCAAATTCCAATCAAATGGAGTTGTAGTTCTTAAAGATGACAAAGGAAATCCGAAAGGAACAATTGTTAAAGGAGCTATTGCAAAAGAAGTTGGAGAAAGATTTCCAGCTGTAGCAAGAATTGCTAATATTATAGTATGAGGTAGTTAAAGATGAAAAAATTATGGTCAAAATCATGGAAATCATCAGGTCAGTCTAGGAAGCAAAGGAAGTATTTACATAATGCGCCTTTACATATTAGACATAAAATGGCTGCTTCAACTTTATCTAAGGAATTGAGAGCTGAGTATAATATCAGAGCTATTCCAGTTAGAAAAGGAGATACAGTATTAGTAACTGTTGGTGATCACAAAGAAAAGAGCGGTAAAGTTACAAAAGTATCTTACGCTAAAATGGCAACATATATTGAAGGTGTTGAAAATAATAAGGCAGATGGTTCAAAAACAATGTATCCTGTACATCCTTCTAATTTAATTATTACTAAATTAGATACATCTGATAAAATGAGAGTTTCAAAAATAGAGAGGGCTAAAAAGTAAGAATGGGAAATAGTCAACATTTAAAGAGACATGTGGCTCCTAAGTCATGGCCTATTAAAAGAAAGAATATTACTTTTACAACTAAGCCTAATCCAGGTTCACATAAATTAGATTATTGTACTTGTGTTATGATTTTAGTTAGAGATATTCTAGGTTATGCTGAGACTGCAAAAGAAGTTAAGTTAATTGTTCATAATAAAGAAGTATTGGTTAATGGTAAAAAAGTAAGAGATGTTAAATTCCCTGTAGGTTTATTTGATATTTTTGAAATTAAGGATACTAAAGAAAAATACATTGTACTTTTTGATGAAGTTGGTAAGATTAAATTAGTTCCAGCAAAAGATAATATGATTTATCTTAAGGTGGCTAAAAAGACTCTTACTCCAGGTAAAAAGTTTCAGTTAAATTTCATGAATGGATTTAATGCTTTCGTAGATGAGAAAACTTTTAAGTCAGTTTCTGTTACAGATACTGTTGTTTTTGATTTAGATAAAAAGAAAGTGTCTAGTATTGTTAAATTAAAGGAAGGTTCTTTTGTTTATGTTTTTGATGGTAAGTTTAAAGGTCAAATTGCAGAGATTAAAGAATTTATTTCATTTAATGGTGTAACTAGAGATATTGTTAAAGTTGAAGTTAAAGGTGCAATTCATGATACTGCAAAAGATTATTGTTTTGCTTTAGGTGATAAGAAAACTGACATTAAGAGGTTTGAGTAAAATGGCAGTAGAAAAAACTAGGACTAAGACTAAGACTAAAACTGATGGTACTGTTAATGTGATGAGAAATCTTATCTTAGATAAAGTTACAGTAAATATTTGTGTTGGTAATGATAAACCTGGTATGGTTAAAGCAGAGAAATTGCTTAGAATTGTTACTAATAAAACTCCAGTAAAGAATGTTGCTAAAAGAAGACTTGCAACTTGGCAAATTAGACCAGGTTTACCTATTGGTTACAAAGTAACTATGAGAGGAGTTGAAGCTAAGACATTTTTAAAATGGGTTTTAGATTCAAAAGGTAAGAAATTTAATGGTTCCTCAATTGATGGTAATGGTAATTTTTCCGTTGGAGTTTCAGAATATCTGGATCTTAATGGTATGAAGTACGATTCTGAGATTGGAATTATGGGTTTCGAACTTACTGCAACTTTTAAGAGAGCAGGATTTAGAATTAAGAGTAGAAAAATAAGACCAGCTAAGGTTCCTCAAAGACATAGGATTAAGAAGGACGAAGTTTTAGGTTTTATGAAAAACAATTTCGAGGTGAGCATTATTTAAAATGACAGCTAAAGATTTTTCAAAGGTTTTCAACCAATTATCTGCAAAGCCTGCGAAATTAAATAAATATATAAAACACAACAAACCAAATGAGAGAGATTATGGGTTTGGAGTTACACGATGTGAAACTTGTGGAACAACTAGAGGACATATTAGTAAATATGGTTTAAACATTTGTAGAAGATGTTTTAGATTAAATGCTTCAAAGCTAGGCTTTAAGAAATTAAATTAAAATGGTTCAGTTAAATAAAATTTTCGGAACAATTTTAAAATTTGAGAGGTCAAATTTATAAAATGGTATTAAACGATCCAATTTCAGATTCATTGTCTAAAATTAATAATGCCGTAAAGGCACTTAACAAAACAGTTACTATGAAGAATAGTAAATTAATGGTTAAGGTTTTAGATGTGTTAAAAGAAAACGGTTATGTTGGTTCATACGAAATGATTGCTGATAGTAAACAAGGATTAATTGAGGTTAATCTTTTAGGTACAATCAATAAATGTTTTGCAATTAAGCCAAGATATCCTGTTAAAATAGAGGAGCTTGAAATGTTTGAGAGAAGGTTTTTACCTGCTAAAGACTTTGGAGTATTAATTATTTCAACTAATAAAGGTCTTTTGACTCAAAAACAAGCTAAGGAATTAAATGTTGGAGGTACACTTGTAGCTTATTGTTACTAGTTATATTCAAAATGGTTTCCAAACAAGAAAAAGTAAAGAAACAGTGGGATTCATTATCTATTGAAGTTCCTTTAGAAGGCACAACTGCAACAATTGAAGGTATAACTTTAACTGTTAAAGGTGAGAAAGGAGAACTTACAAGAGATTTTAAATGTCCTAATGTTCAATTAAAAGTTGAGTCAGACAATGTTATAATTAGTACTGATAGGTTTTCTCAAAGAGAGAAAAAAATGATGTTCACATTTAAAGCTCATATTAAAAACATGGTTTTAGGTGTTACATCAGGTTTCGAGTATAATTTGGTTGTGGTGTTTGCAAAATTCCCTATGACTGTTGAATTGAAAGGAAATATCTTTTATGTTAAGAATCTTTTAGGTGAGAAAGTTCCAAGATCATTTGAAGTTTCTTCTGATGTAAAAGTTGTTATTAAAGGTAAAGACATTACTGTTACGGGTATTGATAAAGAGAAAACTGGACAAGCTGCTGCAAGTATTGAGCAATTATGTAAGATTTCTCATTTAGATAGAAGGGTTGTTCAAGATGGAATTTATATTACTACTAAACCGCATAGGAGTTATCAATAAAAATGGTTAAGGATTTATTAAAGGTTAGAGCTTTAGTTAAGAAGAGAAAACCTACATATACTAGGCAACAAACTAATCAATTCGCTAAATTTAAAGGCGATGGTTGGAGAAAGCCTAAAGGATACCAGTCTAAGATGAGACTTAGAAGGAGGGGTCATAAAGGAATGCCTGAAGTTGGTTTTGGTTCTCCTAAAGAAGTTAGAGGTCTTAATAAGGCTGGATTTAAAGAAGTAGTTGTTAATAATGTTGCTGATTTAAATAAGCTTAATGTTAAGGATGAAGTTGCAGTTATTGGTAGAACTGTTGGTGGAAAGAAAAAGGTTGCAATCTTGGAAGAAGGTAAAAAACTAAAAATTGGTTTTGCAAATGTTTTCGATATCGATGGAACTATTAAGTCATTATCTAAAGAGCCTAAAAAGAAAGTAGAGAAAAAATCTACTGAAAAGAAGGCAGATAAACCTAAAGCTGAAGATAAAAAATCTGAGGAGGCTGTAAAATAAAATGGTTGACTTAGGTAAACAAAAGAATTTGGCTGCAAGAGCTCTTGGAGTTTCAAAACAAAGAGTTAAATTTGTAGGAGATTCTGCTGAGGCTAAAAAGAGTTTGAAAGAACTTATTTCAAGGGAAGATGTTAAAGCTTTAATTGAAGAAAAAATTATTAAGAAATTACCTAAAAAAGGTAATTCTAGAACTAATGCAAATAAGATTATTATTCAAAGAGCTAAAGGTAGAAGGTCTGGTCAAGGTTCAAGAAAAGGAACTGCTAATGCAAGATTTAATACTAAGGATAAATGGATTATTAAGATTAGAGCACTTAGGTCGATGCTTACTAAATTAAAAGAAGATGGTAAGTTAGATGTTAAGACTTATAGAAATTTATACAGAAAAAGTAAGGGTAACTTTTTTAGAAATAAGAGGCATCTTGCTCTTTATCTAGAGC
This sequence comes from Candidatus Woesearchaeota archaeon, assembly GCA_027858315.1. NCBI lineage: Archaea > Nanobdellati > Candidatus Woesearchaeota > Candidatus Woesearchaeota archaeon. The sequence goes on along the minus strand of JAQICV010000019.1, from coordinate 3,179 downwards.
AGAATAACTTGTTATTGGAGGTAGAAAATGGCAAGAAATAGAAATAAAAATAGAGTATTTAGATTTAATAGAAGGATTAGGGGTCAAACTGATTATGCACAAAGATTAGAACTTTTAAAGAGTGGTTTTACGAGAATCGTTGTTAGAAGGTCTAATAGTAATGTGCTAGTTCAATTTGTAGATTATGATGGTAATGGTGATAAAATTATTACTGCAGCAAAGTCTGTTGATTTGAAAAAATTAGGATTTACTTTGAATACAGGTAATATAGTTTCAGCTTATTTGACTGGTTATTTAGCTGGTAAGAGAGCTCAAATTGCTAAAGTTAAAGGTGATTGTATTGTAGATTTTGGACTTCAAAGTTCATTACATGGTTCAAGACTTTTTGCAGCAGTTAAAGGTGTAGTTGATTCTGGCGTTAAAGTTAGAGTTGGTGAAGCAGTGTTTCCTTCAGAAGAGAGATTATCTGGTGCGCATTTGAGTGCTAAAGATGTAAATAAAGTTGTTGAAGCAACTAAAAAAGCAATCGAGGGTATGAAATAAAATGGCAGATAATAATACAGCTGGAAACTCAGGTAATAAACCACCTCAAAGAGGTAATTTTCAAGGAAATAGGCCTCAAAGAGTTGTTGAAGAAAAAGTTTGGGTTCCTAAGACTCAATTAGGTAAAGATGTTGTTGCTGGTAAGTATCCAACTTTAAGGGATGCTCTTTACTCAGGTAAACAAATCTTAGAAGGTGAAATTACCGAATTTTTAGCTCCTAATTTGATTACTGAATTTGTAAATATTGGACAAGCTAAAGGTAAATTTGGTGGTGGAAGAAGGAAGAATTCAAAAGCTACACAAAAAGTTACTAGAGAAGGTTCAAGAATGAGTTTTTCAATGATTACTCTTAGTGGTGATAAAGATGGTATTGTTGGTTTTGGTTTTGGTAAATCAAGAGAGACAGTTCCTTCTAGAGAAAAATCCTTAAGAAATGCAAAGAAGAATTTATTTGTAATTAGAAGAGGTTGTGGTGATTGGGGTTGTTTTTGTGGTACTGCACATTCCATTCCATTTGCTGTTGAGGGTCGTGAAGGTTCATGTACTGTAAGATTTATGCCAGCTCCTAAGGGAACAGGTTTAGTTGTAGAGTCTGAATTGAAAAAGATGCTTGAGCTTGCTGGAGTTAAAGATATTTGGTCTAAAACTTTTGGTCAAACAAAGAATAAAACTAACTTAATTAAGGCTGGTTTTAATGCTCTAAAAAAATTACAAGAAATGAAATTAAATCCTCAAACTGTTGAAGGTAGAGGAATTAAAGATGGTGATAAAAATGAGTGAAAATAAATTAGCAGTTGTTTTAATTAGAGGTCTTGTTAATATTAGTCCTGATGTTAAAAAAACATTAGAATTATTGAGACTTCATAAAAAACATGTTTGTGTTGTTCTTGAGGATAATGAAGTAAACCAAGGTATGCTTCAAAGAGTTAAAGACTATACAACTTATGGTAGTGTAGATGAGGCTTTCTTTGCTCAAATTATTGAGAAAAGAGGAGAAACTATTGGTCAAGAAGATATCAAAGTTGATGCTAAAAAAGTTGCTGCAGAGTACTTTGGTGGTAAAGTTAAACTAAGAGATTTCGAGACTAATTACAAGTTAAAACCTTTCTTTAGATTACATCCTCCTATTGGTGGATTTGAGAGAAAAGGAATTAAGATGCCATTTAATAAAGGTGGTGTTTTAGGTGATAGGGCTGATAAAGTTAGTTTACTTATCGCAAAAATGTTGTAAGGTTTCTTATAATATTTAATTTTTAATTTTAGTTTTTTTCTAGAAATTTGTGTTAAAGCAAATATTTAAATAGTTTTATTATGTATTTCTTTTATGTTAAATAAAAAAGCAATAAGTCCAGTTGTTGCAATTGCATTATTATTAGTTGTTAGTGTTGTTGCAGTTGTTGGTTTTCAAAATTGGTATCAAAGTTATTCTTCTGAGATGTTTTCAGATTTAGAAACAGAATCTAATAGTAATGAGAAGTTAGACATACAAACAGTTATTGGGAATACTTTGTATGTTGTTAGTGGTAGTTCTAGTAATGTTACTTTGAATAAATTACAGATTGGTGGAATAGATTGTACTATCGACAAGAATTTATCAAATGGTATGAATGAAATTAATGTTAGTTCTTGCTTAGGTAATGTTTCTGATTCTACTCCTGAGATTATGATTATGACTGAAGATAGGATTGTTAAAGAGAGTGTTTATTTAGAGGATATTGTTTTAAATTCTAATTCTATTGATTTTTCAAATGCTTTTATTTCTGTTTGGAATACTTCAAAAGCTGGTTCTGCTGTAAATACTATTGTATTGCCTTTGTATAATTTTGGCAATGCTGAATATAATTTTACTGTGTATTGGGGAGATGGCTCTAATGAGAATGTAATTGGTACTGGGAGTTTGCCAATAAGTCATGCATAATCGATTCCTGGAGTTTATCAAGTGAATATAACAGGAATTATTATAGGTTTCAGATTTATGGATATTGGAGATAAACTTAAGATAATTGATATTCAGAATTGGGGGGTTTTGAATGTAGGAGATAGTAATGCACATTTCATGGGTTGTTCTAATTTACAAGTTTCTGCCACAGACCCACTAAATTTGTCAGGATCTAATAATTTAGATCTTATGTTTCGTAGTGCATATTTGTTTAATGGAGATATTGGTAATTGGGATACAAGTAATGTGAGATATATGTCAAATATGTTTAGAGGAGCAAGTTTTTTTAATCAAGATTTAAATTCTTGGAATGTTAGTTTAGTAACTGATATGGGGAATATGTTTAATAGTGCATCTGTTTTTAATGGGAGTATTAGTTCTTGGAATACAAGTAAAGTAAATAATATGGCTAGTATGTTTTATTTGGCAAATGATTTTAATCAGAATTTATCTTCTTGGAATGTAAGTTCAATTACAATAATTCCAAATAATTGTGATAATTTTAATTTGAATACTCCTGCTTGGGTTTCACCACAACCAACCTTTATTAGTTGTACTCCTTAATTTTTTCTATATTACGGCTTTATCCGAAGTAGATTTATAAAGTTCAAATTTCTTTAATTATTATGATTCGTAAACTTGTACAAAAACAAATAATTCCTCACGAGAATTCTTTTCGTCAAGAATTAAATAAGA
>JAQICV010000018.1 GCA_027858315.1 Candidatus Woesearchaeota archaeon | reverse complement strand
CCTGCTACTCCTGCAGCAATTGTAATATCATTTTTATAAATTAAATCCATGAACTCTTGTTGTTTATCATTCATAGGTTCAAAATTCTGCACTAAACTTTGTGTAGAATTAGGTAATCTGTTTTTATGTTTCCCCATAATTATATTTTTGTAATTTCACATGATCCACCGCTGCAAGCTACAGAAGCATAATCAGATATATCTTTAAAAGCTGGTTTGTTTAAAATTTTCCCAAAATTAACAGAATACATTTCTCTATTAATAACTTCCCACTTATGTAGTAAATGAACATCCTTTAAACAATACACAAGTTTTTGTATATCATTATCAAAGAAGTTTTTAGCAAATTTCTTTGCTCGTGATAACCAATATTTTTTAAGTAATACTTGATCTCTTGTTCCAGTAATAGGTAAGTTTTTGTCTTTAATTAAATCACAAGCACTCCATAAATCATTATTAAAATAATGTAATCCATCTACTATTAGTCCTGAGATAAATAAAGCTCCTTTTCCATAATTTTCTACAACATTTTCTAAAGATGATACTGAAGTAAATGGCGCTTGATTAAAGTCTTTATCTCCAAAATCAGAAATAAATGAGACTGCTTTAAAACTGTCTTGATTATTAAATAAGTAATTTGTAATAGAGTCTTGGTCATCTATTATAACAGTACAACTAACTGAATTTCTCAACCAAGGTTTAAGACAGGCTTCTACATTTGTGCCTGCATTTACCCAATTTTTTTGAACAAACTGGATTGCTTCTAAATGTGCAATTCCTTTCATTTGATCCTTATAAAAACCTTGTTTAGGGTTTTCGATTGGAGTATATACAACATAATCAGATCTAGTATTTGACCAATAGCTTTCCTCTAATAAGAAGGGCATATTTTTTTCTAGCCATTTTGCAGTATCACTTTCTTTATTTAACTGCATAATCCTAAAATATTTCTCTGAATGCTCTGGGTGAATTCCAGAAGCAGTACCTAAGATAACGCTGGCGTTTCCAGACGGCTTAACTGTCGTACTACGTGCTGCTTTATTGATTCCAAGTTTTTTAGCTAACTTTTCATTGGTAGTTTTTACAATTTCAGCTCCTTTTTTTAATAAGGTAGCATTAAATAAACTAGGGTTATTCATCCATCCTGTAATAGAGACTCCAATTAAAGCCTCTCTAGCAATCAAGTCTTCAGTATCTTTCCCTAAGTATGGAAATGATGTAAATCCTGCTTGAAAAGTTCCTATAATAGAAGCAGCTTCACAAGCCTTATAAAATTTTTCATCAGTATCACAAGTAGATGCATTTATCTCTGATAAGTTACATGCTTGAATTGCTGTTCTTCCATCCTCTAATACTGGACGAAATGTAATTTCTCTGCACGGGTTTGAAATTTCGTATTCATCATGTACAAAAATAAAGGACAAATCATTATCTCCTTGATTTAATTCAATAATATTATTTAATTCTTCATAAGAGAATTTATTCCTAAATAAACCAACAGCATTATTACTTCTTGCTCTTTGCGGGTTTTCTTGTCTCCAATTTCCTAGTTTAGCTCCTTTAAGTTCTTCATCATTTTCATCAATTAAAATACTTGTGGCACTCCTTCTAACGCCTCCTGATAGTACTGCATCAGCAGCGTGCATCATTATATCATATATTAGTAAACCTCTTACTTCGCTTCCTTCTTTACTAATCCAATTATCAATTAAAGATTCTATTTTTTCTAAAGACTGCTTTAATCCTTCTGCACCTGGGGCTCTAAATCCACCACTGATATAAGCTCCTTTTAGACGAATTAAACTAAAGTCAAACTTAATTTTATATCCGGAATATTTTGGAAAAGATTGTTTATCCACAAAATAAGAAGACATCAATACTCCTAAAGAGTCTGCCCATCCTTCAATACTATCTGGTATTACAAATGTTTTTGTGCCTAATGTTCTCTCTTTAATATTCGATACTTGTTTAGTGAATTGTTTTCTAAGAGAAAAATCTAAACCACATCCACTTAAAAGAATATAAAAGAATTTATTAAAATAATCATTTTTATTAAATAAAGCTCCTACACAATTAAATAGCCTTTCATTATTATTTTTAAGTTGAGGATATCTATATTGTAAACTTCTTTGGCTTGCCAAAACTCTTTTATCGTGCATTTGCTCTCTAGCAAGATCTAATTCTTTTTGTATATTTAAATCCTCATACTTCTCTTTATGTCCATCTAAAATGGAGTCACAAGCCTCTTCCCATGTTTCATAACGACCTTTATCCTCTTGCCACTTAAAGTAGTCCGAATATAATTTTAAATCAGATAAAAACTTTTTTCCTTTGTTATTCATTCACTATTTATTAATTAGTTTAAAAAATAAAAGCCCACTCTTCTGAGCGGGCTGATTGTATTTAGTTCATGCGAGATTTATTATTGTGTGAGAAAACTCATCCTGTTGTCGCATACCTTATACTTACTCCGTCTCAGG
>JAQICV010000017.1 GCA_027858315.1 Candidatus Woesearchaeota archaeon | reverse complement strand
AGAGACTCTAAATCAGATGAAACATCATCAGCGTTTCTATTATCTAAAACTGAACCACCAATTAAATCTTCAAAAGAAATTTCAGAATCAGCAGCATCATCATTAGTTGAAGTTATTTGGTATAAGTGCATATCTTCTTTAGCAGTTTCTTGAGTGAAGAAAATTTGATCATCAATGTCAAGAGCTGTACTGTTTAAATCGAATGATAAAACATCTGAAGCGTTTGTAACACCTACCATAGTTAAACCTAAGTTGTTAACTGGAGCACCAACAATTTTGGAACCTGAGAAGAAAATTCTCTCATCTTCAGCACCTAATTGGAATACATCTAATGCATTTGAGTCATCAACAGATAATGCGAATTCAGCAGGAATTGCGTTTCCATTATATAAATTACCTGAAAAATCAATAGAATCAGAATCAGATGAAATCTCTAATGTTGAGTAATCTACACTATTAAGACCATCATAAGATAAAGTAAATGAACCGAATAATGAGTCAGATAAGTAATCTCCTTCTTGTAATAGAATTTCATCATCAATTGCGTAAACAATTGTTAAAGTTTTTCCACCAACAAAATTTGCTTCTACTTCATAATCTAAGTAAACATCTTCAAAATCTTCATCGTTAATTTTTACATCTCCTGAATCTTGAATTTCTACTTTTTGACCACCGATAACAATCTCAGCGTAACCTTTAACAGCATCTCTTGATGAGGATACTAAGTCAGTTACAGCAACAGAAACGCCACCAATGTCTTCTACTTCAAATTCATCAACTGATTTTGTTTCACCATTAACAGTTAATAGAACTTTATCATCAGAAACTGATTGAACACTAACTTCATATGAGTTACCATCAACACTAACAGATGTAGTCTCTCCTTCACCTAATGAAACTTTGTTAGCTCCACCAATTAAAGTCATTTCATCTGCAGTAATCTCTACTACAGTAAATTCATTACCCATAATAGTTAAAACTTCACCAACCATTGTGTTAGTAGTATCAGCTGCAATATCTGTTCCAGTTAAAGCAGAATCAAATTCTAATTCATATGTTGCGAAAATCGCACCATTACCTAAGTATAAACCATCAGTTGCTTCTTCTTCATCAACTTCAGTAAATAATCTGTAATTAAATTCAATATTATCACCCATCATTAATTCTTGAGAGTAATCTTCAGTATCTAAACTTGCATCATCTAATAAAGATGTTGAGTCTAAATCTAAAACTTCTTTAATTGTTGAAAAACCATCAACACCAAAGTTTAATGTTTGTTTATCATCTGTTGCAAGAACAGAATCTCCACCTTCAGAGGAACTCTTGTATGTAATCATTACTTTTTCGCTATCTCCTGAGAATTCAGATTTTAAATCTTCAATCACAGCTTGAGCTGCAGTCATATCGTCAGCACCTACACCAGAACCAACTACAACTGAACCTACAAATTTACCATCTTCAACAAAGTTTGAAGGGTAACTACTTAAACTACCGAATACAGCACTACTAATCATAGCAGCGGAAGCTGCAACTGCAGTAATTCTTTTTGTCGCTTTTTTAAATTTATTCATTTTTATATATTATGTCACACTATATGCAACTTGTCAAACTTTCGCCTGAATTTTGTAATAGCAACTTACATTTATGTTATTGAAATAACTCTATATATATTTTAATTATTACTATAGAGTTAGAATTTTCAATTCATTGTTGCCCAGAGTGAAAGTAAACTCGTTAAGTCCTGAGACTTTCAGCTTACTAGGCTAATTATAATAGTGACAAATTTAGTTTATAAAACTTAGCGAATTTACACCATAAGCTTTTTAAATTAGTTCTCAAAATATGAGATTTAATGAGATTTTGAGCAATAACTTCTATGAATGAAACATTCCTACGATACCAAAAATCTTTGATTATTGAGCATGTTAGGAATTGTTAGAAAACTTGTATTTTTGTAAGTAAAAAAAATCTAAAATTCCTTCAAAACAATCAAGGTTTTTTGAGAAATAAAGGATTTTTAAGGCCAATTTAGCCTTAAATATCTATATATTATGACTTTACCATAATGTCTAAGAATACGAAGAAGGAGTATTGTTATTACTTTAGGGCTTTACCATAAGCCATAATGTCTAAGAATACGAAGAATGAGTATTGTTATTAAGAAAAAATGCCATAAAAGAAGAAACTAAAACATTTATAAATAAAAGAATATATGGTATAGTATGACAACAGATATGATTACAATCCCTAAAGAAGAGTATGATAGACTAAAAGCACTTGAAAAAGTGGAATGGGATGTCGTAGGAGAATTCAAACAAGCATTAAATGAACTTAAAGCTGGCAATTACAAAGAGTGTTAATACTATTTTTTCTTTAATTTCTCGTAAATTTCATAAGCAAGATGTTTAAATTCTGGAAGCAATATCTTAATTTCATCAATTGTTTCTTGCTGGTAGCTCTTTTTACTTGACTTTACAAATAGAATAATCATAATTTCCTTGTAAACTAAAAAATAAATTCGCTTACCTCCTATTTTCTTTTCTCTAAAAAACTCATAACTTAAAGGTTTACCTAAAATTATTCCTGATTTTAATTTTACTTTAAAATTTTCGTATTCGTTATATTCGGAATTATCTAATAGCTTTCTTAAATCTTTTTCAAAGCTACCTATCTCGAATATACTATACTTCATTAAAAAATCTTAAATAATAAAATTTATATAGTTTTGTATTATGGGACTTTGCTACAAGAAAAAAATTAATTCTTATAAATTCTCTTACGATGATCTACTTCTAAGACTAGAATGAGTAATTTGTTATCTTTAATATCAACAATTACTCTTAATTCTCCTACTCTTAATCTAAAGTAAGGATTACCTACTAATTTTTTCACATAACTATGAGGTCTTATTCTGCATCTCTGCAATGAGTTAAGAATTCTTTCTTGCAAATCTCTATCAAATTTTTTAAGCTGCTTTTTAGCCTTGTCAGTGTAAATTAAATCGTAACTCATTTATAATCCAAGTTCTTTTTTAATGTCTTCATGAGTATGAACTCTCCCATATTTAATATCAGCTTCAGCTTCAGAAATATTTTTTAGGGCTTCTTTAGATAATTCCATAGTATCTTCAACTAAATCCCAAATAACATCTTCATATGTCTCTTTATCATATAATTTTCTTTTGGCAAGAAGATTTCGAAGTTCATCACTAATTTGAATTGTTGTTGTTGTCATAGTATACTATAGGATACTATAATATATAAACTTTTCGATTAGAAATTCAAAGAAAAAAGGAAATTTATTTAGAAGTTAGATTACCTAAAATAACTTCACCAATATCAAAACTAATATCTGAAACACTTAAGGAAGATTCTTCTTCCCATTTTACTTTCCAAGTAAGGATTCTTACTCCAGTAGTTGATTGTTGATCATCAAATTTTTCAAATTTAGTTATTCCAACTCCATCTAAATAAAATAATTTTGTGAATAACGAACCTCCTAGAGGCGCATCAACTAACATATAATTGTAACCACCATTAGTTTGTGTTAAAACAACATCAAACATCCCCGATTCATTTAATTTAATTTCACCTAGAGTTCTATCTGCATAAGGTACAATTAAAGACCTGAATGGGTCCTCAATTGGCAGATTTGTACTATTAATACTCTCCCCTTCAATTTTAAATGAACAAAATACATTTGAATCTTCATCTTGCCTACAATCATCAAATCCTTGATATGATGTTGCAAATACACTACCTCTAGTATCAAAACCAATTCCACAGTAAATTCCATCAGTTTTTTCAACACAGCTCCCAGTTCCCCTATAAGTAGGATATATTGCAAACCAATAATTAATTAAATCTTCTCTTTTAATATTTTCAATTTGCGCTCTTGAATCAATTGCTTCTAATTCAGATACATATTGATTAACTAAGCCTATATCTTCATCAAGTTCTAAAGCTATTTGTTCATTAGTCATTTTATTATAATTATCATGAACATATTTTTTAGTGAAGTCCCATGAACCCCAATGAGCCCAAACTCCTGCTTTTCCAACCATATCTTCAGATGTGATTACAAAATTTTCGGAAGGATTAGAACAAGCTAAGCTTTGCATTACTTCTTCAATTTGTTCATCAGTAAAACTATAATATTTATAATTTTCAAATAGTTCAATTTTCTCTTCATCAGATTTACCAAATGTAGAGTATAATAATTTGTTAGTCTTTACACCCTCAGTATTATCTTCAGAAACTTCTAAGATATAATCAAAAGCATTATTACCACCACAAACAAGCATTTTTAGAATATCATGAGATACTTCTTCATCATTTTCTAAAAGTAATTTACCTACCCAGTGCGATTGAGGAGTTGTTTGAGATGCTCCATCAAAAGTTACTCCACGCTCAGCAATTGCTGCAAAGAAATGACCAAAATCCCACCAAGAAGTTATTATTGCATCCTCTTGTGAATTGTCCTTAATATTATACATTGATTGATACCATGCATCATCAAAATTAGGAATACTATTATCTGAAATCAACAAAGCATTAGATGCGATAGGCATGAATAATACAACAAATAAAATTGATGCTGCTGCAAAACCATACACATTTTGAAAATAACCTTTAAGTTTAAATTCTTCCGTAAAAAATGCATTAACAATCTTAGATAAATAGTACAACCCAATTCCAAATGCAATTGAAGTTGCAGGAGCAAGAAGTAAAATGAATCTAACACCAATTAAACTCATAAATACTGTTCCTGCAATCCATACTGTTAGTAAAATTGCTGCAAAAATTTTATTACCTCTATTTCCTGCAATTAAACTCATAATTAAAGCTATAGCCACAGGCATAAACATTAAAGCAATAAATAAGAACTTAGAATTTGCACTTATAGATGTAAACATTGTTGAATTTACAAAAAGCAAAGTCCAAATAAAAGTAAATATATACATAATTCTCTTTGCAATTCCTTTCATTTTCTCTTCATTAATGAAATCTAACATCATAAAAACAAGACCTAAAAGAGCAATAACAAAAATAAATTTCCCTCCAACACTACTAATCACTTGAGAAAATGGTGCTGCATTCAATTCTGCAACAGAAGAGAATACATTAGGCCAAATATTTGTTCCAGAAATTGTTGCAAGACCTGAAACTGAACCACTAATACCTCTATATGTTAATACAAATATATCAGTTCCTCTGAAAATCCATGTGAAAATGTAAGATGATAATACAAATGAGATTAGTACTAAAATATCATTTAAAACTAAATCTGAAAAATCTTTAACTCCTTTAATTTGAGTTATATTTGATAATAATAAATAACCAACATAACCTAGAAGAGAAATTACTAAAAAAGTAAATATAAACCAACCTGGAGACCATGCCCAAATAAACATACCTTGAAATAAACCTGCAATCAATGCTAAACTAACAGTTAAAACCCTATTCTTGTAAACAAAGGCAAGTATCGCAAATAAAGTGATAAGTAACGGAAAGAATATATTGTAAGCATCAGTATCCACAAAACCTGCAACAGTTCTTGAAACAAAAGTTCCGACACTAACTAGAAGTAGACTTCCAAAGAGTGCAAATAAATCATTTGAAAATCTTCTAATAATTAAATATACAGGAATTGCAGCAAGCATTGAGATAATTACTGGAATCCAAAAAATTACTTTAGTTTTCTCTCCAACATCAGCATCAGCTGCAACACCAAAAATCTTAAATAAACTAGATTCTAACCATACATGAAATTCAGGTTCTCCTGAAGGCTTCATATTAGGAGCAAGTTGTAAACTCTCATATCCTACACCATCAATTACAGTATCTCCAGTTGTTCCAGTTTGAAGAACATTCTCAGATTTACGATAAAAGTAATAAGGATCAATTGCATTCAAATAAGTTTGACCATTATCAGCTTTAAAGGATTGTTTTACTGCCTCAGAATTTTGTTTTGCAATGTCTGCAATCACAACTTTTTGTCCTTGAAACTCATATTCTCCAGTATCAAGAACTTTTTGGTATTCTTTTGTAACCATCTCATCTATATATTGAGAATCAAGATTAGGATACTGAGCACTCACTTGCTGAGAAATTACACCTCTAATTTGCGTATAAACATTCGCCTCTACTCTCTCTTCAAGACCTCTTAAATCTGAAGGGCCTGATCTTACATAAAAAGCGAAAAACATAACAATTAAAATAAAAAAAACGGGAATTAATTTCTTTAACATTTTCATGTCAAAATTAACTGAAATATCTTCAGTTGCTTTTTTGATTTCTTTTTTAGGTTTTTCAGAAGATTTTTTAACCATACAAAATTTATTTGGATGCTATTTATAAATATTATTAATTATTGAAGTCTTTATAGATAGTTTAAAAAAATCTAAATTTTACAGTTCTAAGTTTTCTCAAACTATTAAATTTGTAGATTTTATGAAATATCTTCCGAGAATTATAGTATTTTTTGTAATTCTCTATACCAATTATAAAATTCTCTCAACCCCTCTTCAATATTTGTTTTTGGTTCATAATCAAGCAACTTTTTAGCCTTAGAAATATCTGCATAAGTAATCTCAACATCTCCAGGTTGCATACCTATTTTTTCTATAATTGCTTTTTTTCCCGTAACTTTCTCAACAGTTTCAATAAATTCATTTAAATCAACAGGAGTATTATTTCCAAGGTTAAAAATCTCATAACCTAATTGTGTATCAAGAGCAGAAATAAATCCTTTAACAAAATCTAGAACAAAAGTATAATCTCTTTTAGTTGAACCATCTCCAAATTTTTTAATAGACTCGCCCTTACTCACTTTACTTACAAAAATAAATGGCGCCATATCAGGCCTTCCTCTAGGCCCATATATTGTAAATGGTCTAATTACATTAACATTTAAACCATATAAATGATGATAGGTATAACCTAATAATTCTGTTGATTTTTTAGTTGCAGCATAAGGTGATATTGGTAAATCAACACTATCTGTTTCAGAAAAAGGAATTTTCTTTTGATTACCATAAACAGAACTTGAAGATGTTAAAACGAAATTTTGAATTTTAAAATCCTTTGCAAGTTCAAGCAAGTTAAGAGTGGCTTTAATATTTGAATGTTCATATATGAAAGGATTCTCAATTGATGGTCTAACTCCAGCTCTTGCTCCAAGGTGCGCAACATATTCTGGACTATGATTATCAAATACTTTTTTTAACTCTTCAAAATCTGCTAAATCTTGCTTATAAAAAATAAAATTGTCAAACTCTTTTAAGATTTTTAAATTAGCTTCTTTTTGTCGAAGATTATAATAATCATTTACTTCATCTACTCCAATTACTGTATCACCCCTCTTAAGAAGATTCTCTGCAACATGAGAACCTATAAATCCTGCGCATCCTGTAACTAAAATAATTTTTTGTTTCATCTTATTTTCTTCCAATTCCAATATACTCAAATCCTTTTTCTATAATTTCTTTAGGATTATATATATTTCTTCCATCTATAATTAATTTAGTTCTCATTTTATCATGTAACTTTTCATGATTTAATATTCTAAACTCATCCCATTCAGTTAATAATAATAATGCGTCCGCATCATCCAAAATTTCATAATGGTCATCATGCATTTCTATCTCAAAATGAGCATGTTCTTTTTGAAAATTATCTCTAGCAACATAATCTGAAGCTTTAACATTTGCTCCTTCGGATAAAAGTTTCTCAATTATATAAATCGCAGGAGCTTCCCTTATATCATCAGTTTTTGGTTTAAATGCTATTCCCCATATCGCAATATTTTTACCCTTAAGAGAACCTAACCTTTCTTTTAGTTTATCTACTACAATTAATTTTTGATTCCTATTTACTTCCTCAACAGAATTCAAAATCTTAAATTCATGATTATTTTCTTTTCCTGATTCAATTAAAGCATTAACATCTTTAGGAAAACATGAACCACCATAACCAATTCCTGCCTGTAAGAATTTTGGACCAATTCTATTATCAAGACCTATTCCTTTTGCTACTGCTTTTATATCTGCTCCAACTATATCACAAAAATTTGCAATCTCATTGATAAAAGATATTCTTGTTGCAAGCATCGAGTTTGCAGCATATTTAATTAATTCTGCACTTTTAATGTCCGTAAATAAAATAGGAGATTGAGTTCTAACAAAAGGTCTATATACTGCACCCATTACCTCTTTTGCATGTTCAGATTCACAACCTAAGACTATCCTATCCGGATTTAAAAAATCTTTTACTGCTGCCCCTTCTCTTAAAAATTCAGGATTAGATACTACATCAAACTCTGTATTAGTTATAGAAGATATTGTTCTTTTTACCATGTCTCCAGTTCCAACAGGCACAGTTGATTTATTTACAAATACCTTATATTTATTTAAATTTTTTGCAAATATTGTTGCTACTGCTTTCACATATTGTAAATCAGCTTTATGGTCTTCATCAGGAGGAGTTCCAACTGCACTAAATATTACATCAGATTCTTGAATTGCTTTGTCAATATATGTAGTAAACTGTAATCTCCCTTTTTCTACATTTTTGTTAACCAATTCTTTTAATCCGGGTTCATAAATCGGAATTTCACCTTTATTGAGCATTATAATTTTATTTTCATCAATATCTGCACAAATTACTTCATGACCTACTTCTGCTAAACATGTCCCTGTAACAAGGCCAACATATCCTGTTCCGACTATAGTTATCTTTACCATTTTTTATGAATTTGAAATGATTTAACATATATTACAACTTTTATGTAAAATCAATTATATTATGTTTCTCATCTCATCCTAGACTTATAAAATCAATTATCAAATTAAATTGACATAAACTAAAAAATAAGAAGAATAATTTTGTTTTGTATTGTTTAAAAATTCACTTACAACTAGAAGTAATCAGACATATATAAAGAGAAAATTAATAAAAAAATTATTTCTATTTTACAAAATACCTCCACTAGTTTCATGATACTCTTCTGCTGAAAAATAATTTTTTTTTACTTTTGTATTATATTTTTCTTCAATATTATATATAAT
>JAQICV010000016.1 GCA_027858315.1 Candidatus Woesearchaeota archaeon | reverse complement strand
TATTTAATTCTTGACGAAAAGAATTCTCGTGAGGAATTATTTGTTTTTGTACAAGTTTACGAATCATAATAATTAAAGAAATTTGAACTTTATAAATCTACTTCGGATAAAGCCTAATTAAGGGAACATTTATAAATGTTAAAAGCATGATTAGATACGGTTTCTTTGAATTGCCGTGTTGAACTCATAATGTGAGAATGGAAACGGAAAAAATAAATAAGAACAATCTTTTAGGGAAGATTTCTATCATATTGATGTTTTTTGTTAGTATGATTTTTATAGTAAGTGGAGCTACAATTATTGTAGATAGTTCTGGAAGTGGTAATTATACAACTATCGCCGATGCCGTTGTGGCAGCGAATAGTGGAGATATAATTCAAGTAAATGAGGGGACCTATTTTGAGAGTCCACAAATCTTAATTGACAAAGACTTGACCATTCAAGGAGCAGGAATTGATGATACTATAATTATGGCTTCAGGAGATACAGGTAGTTCTGGTAATCCAAGAGGTTGGTTTCTAGTAGATCCAGGTTTTGAATTTAATATGCAAGATTTAACTCTTGATGGTGATGGTAATGAAATTTATCAAGCTATTAGACATCAAGGATTTGGTGTGTTTGAAAATGTTGCTTTTAATGATATTCAATTTAACCCAAGTGGGCCAACTTATTCTGGTGTTGCTATTGCAGCATTTGGTACTGGAGATGTTGATGTTTTAAATTCTAAATTTACTGATATTGGTAGAATAGGAGTATCGTATTTTGGAACAAGTATTACTGGTTCAATTTTTAGTGGAAATACTTATGTTGGAAAAGGTGATGGTGATTGGTTAGATTATGTCCTTGATATAGGTGCTGGTGCTAATGTTGTGGTTAATGATAATACTATTTCAGATAATAGAGGTGTCGCAAGTTTGGATGGTTCTACTTCTGCAGGAATTTTAGTGACTACATTTTATGGAGTTGGTTCTGGAGCTGTAATTTCAGAGAATACAATTACTGGGAATACAGTTGGAGTTGCAGTAGGATATGATGGAACAGATACTAGTGATGTTATTATTAATAATAATTTAATATATGATAACACAGAGATGGGAGTTTCTACTACAGCACCTTTAGTTGATGCTTTAGAAAATTATTGGGGTTCTCCTTCCGGTCCTTCTGGGGAAGGTTCAGGTACAGGAGATGCTGTTCCAGTTGATGTAGACTTTGAACCTTGGCTTTGTGAAGCTGATACTTCTTCAACTTGGGTTTCTGTAAATGGTGTTTGTCAAAATCCTGAAGATGATAGTAGTGTTGAATTCCACTATAATGGAGATAATGATAATTTATTTATTCAAGGTTATGCTCCAGTCGGAGCAAATAGTGCAAGCATTAGATGGAACCCTCATGAGGAGTGGCCACCTAAGTGTTTGCTTGTAGATCAAGAGGCATCTCCTGAATTTGGTGGAACTTCTGAATGGAAGGCAAAATTTAAGCCACAAACTGATGGTTGGGACAATGAGTCTTATACACTTTGGGTTTATTTCTTTGATGATAATTCTTGTTTAGAAAATGAAGTTCAACCTCGTGCATTTGGAGGAGAGTTTGATTGGTTAGTAATTAACGATATCTTAAGTACTTTAGATGATATTGAAGTTAAACTAAACGGAATGAATGAGACTCTACAATTACAAATTGATGATTTAAAGAATATTGTATTTGATTTGGACACTGATTTAGATGAACTTGAAGTTCAAGTAACTGAACTTAGTGATTTAGTTGATGCTATGAATCATGGTACAATTAATTTGCGTTATAGAGCAGAACTTGAATTGCTTGAAGTTTGGAGTGAGGCTCCAGATGGTGCAACAGGAGTAACGCTTGAGATTAGAAGTGTTGATGATTTTGATACTATAATTTATTCTGATAGTGATACTATTATGAATGATGGTGATAATCAAAATAGATATGCATTTAATGATTGGACAGGAGATGGAGTAGATGTTAGTTCTTTTGATCCTGAATCTTATGATATTCAAGTTTTATTTACTGGGATGTCTGGAAGTTACAAAGTTAGTGATATTTTTACTAATTTAGAATTAGAAGATATTCGAAGTAGTTTGATTGTTCTTTATAATGAAGATGAAAACTTATGGATTGCTGTTGATGATAATTCCAATAATATTACTATGTTATGGGATGATTCTTTAGAGCAATGGGTTGCAATTTCGGATTTGAATTCTGAAGTAGAAATGCTTTGGATGAATAATCAAATTCAATGGTTTGCAATTGGCATGCTTTATGTTGATAGTTTCATGCAATGGCATGCAATTGATGTTTTAGATAATAAAGTTGATTTATTAAGAGATAGAATTATTTCTATGAATCATGGTACTATAAATAGTTATTATAGTAGTGTTGAGAATGAATTAGAGATATGGGGGTGAGGCTCCATTTAGTGCAAAGTATGCAAAGATTTTTGTTTATTCAAATAATGATTCAGTTTATGAAACTGAGATTACTAGAGTTGGTAATTTATTTAGAAACAAATATTCTTATTCTGAAGAATTCGATGTCTCAACTTGGAATTTAGAAGAGTACGACATTTTAGTTAAGTTTTATGATTATAATAGAAGAGAGATGAGAGGTTATGATGTTTCTTTTATTTTTGAGAGTCTTCTTTTAGAGGATGTTTTAGATAATTTAGCCATACTACATAATGAAGTTGAAGATTTATGGATTGCAGTTGATATGAATACTAATAATATTAGTATGCTTTGGGATGATTCTTCTGACCAATGGGTTGCAATTTCTGATTTGAATTCTGAAGTAGATATGCTTTGGAGAGATAGTCGTTATCAATGGTTTAGTATTGGAATGTTATATCTGGATAGTTATTTTCAATGGAATGCTATTGGAGATTTGAATTATAAAGTTAGATTACTTAAAGATAGGATTTCTGCTATGAATCATGGTACTATTAATTTGTATCATCATGCTTCAAGTAATGAATTAGAGATTTGGGGTGAAGCGCCATTTAGTGCAGATGTTGCAGATATTAGATTTATTTATGAAAATGGTACTGAGTTGATTAAGACTTCTGTTGATGTTCATAGAGATTTTGATAATAAAAATTTGTATCATTTTGATTTTGATTTAACGGATTTACCTGAAGTGTCATATAATATTAGAGTTAGATTTTATAATTATGATGATGTTTATATGAATGCATATGATGTTGGAATGATTTTTGATAGTCTTCTTTTAGGAGAAATGCAAGAAGAGATTTTAATATTGTATGATGAGGTTGAAGATTTATGGATTGCAGTTGATATGAATACGGAGAATATTGTTTTATTATGGAATGATTCTTCTGAGCAATGGATTGTAATTAATGAATTAGATATTGAAGTTCAAGATTTATGGAATGCTACTAGATCTAGTTTCATAAGTATTCAAAAATTATGGATGGATAGTGATAATCAATGGAACGCAATTACTTATCTTGAAGAAGGACTTGAAGAACAAGAAGATAAGTTGAATGAATTGTATATGCTTTTTGGTTTTTCTAATCATGCAACTATTAATTTAGAATATCTTGATCTTGATTCTGAAGTGAATCCTGGAACTTTAGGAGTTTGGGGTGAAGCTCCTCAAGGAGCAGATGTTGCAGAAATTATGATTAATTTTGTTGATGGTACAACATATATTACTAGTTCTGTTGCAGTTTATAGTGAGTTTGAGAATGCTAATTCATATCATTATAGTTATGATGTGACAAGTTGGCCAAAACAAGTTTACAATGTTAGAGTTAAATTTTATGATGATTTAGATGAGCGTATGTGGGGATATGATGTTGGAATGTTATTTAATGGTCTTTATGATTATGGAATTTATGTTTTAGATGTCCCTAAGCCTTATTTATTTGTCTCAGATTATGATAGTATAGGTTATTCATTAAAGATTGATGAGAGCTTACCTAATACAACTATTATGATTGCAAGTACTGATAGCAGTGCTAATGTTTTAGAACCTCAGGCTTTAAGGACTATGGATTTAGATAATTCTAAGCTTTATCCATTATTAATTGATGAGGTTATATTTGATAATATTGGAACTTATGAGTTGTATGTCTATATTGAAGATAGTTCATGGGAGAGTATTCCTTTTAATGTTGAGGCAAGAGATTTCCCGGTTAGTAATATTTATTTCATTTCACCTGAATTGAATTGGGCAACAAAAACTCCTGGAATGTATTTAACTAATAATGATGTTGATGTTGAAGTTGATGCTCAAGAAGTGGCATGGATTTCATGGGATGCTGTTGATATGTTTGAAATTGAAATTGAATTAATGGAAGGAACAGAGAACCAATGGTGTGAATGGAATATTCATAGAGATGGTCAAAATCCTTTAAATGGTGATTTAATGGTTAATAGAGATGGTGAAATTGTTACTTGTAGTGGAACTGTTTATGAAGAACCTAAACTTTCAGCAGAAGGATTATATGAGCTTTTTGTTGAAGCAAGTTTTGTTGGTGTAGATGGTTATTATACTGACAGGAGATATTTAGGTGTTGATAATTCAATTCCTCAAATTATAGAAGTTTTACCTGAAGGAGGTTTTTATAGTTCAGAATTTTTAGTATCAGCTTTAGTTCATGATTCATTATCAGGTATTGATTATGTAGAATTTGATTTAGTAGGAACTGATAATATGTCAATTCTTTATGATACTCAATTAGCTGCGTATAATACAGGTAATGGTTTATTTGAAGCAACATTTGATAGTCTTGATTTAATACTTGAAGATGGCGAGTATGAATTAGTTGCAAGAGCATATGATAATGCTGGAAATGGTATTATTGGAAGTAGTTTATTTAATGTTGATAATACTAAACCAATTATTGAATTAATTAAGACAGATTACATTAATGAAACTGTTTATGAAGGGGATGCTCTTTATGGAAAAGTTAGAGTATTAGATGAGTTCTCTGGAGTTGATACAGTTCAATTATTATTTGATGGTGTTACTTGTAGTTTGAATTTAGTTAGTGGAGATGAGTTTGATGGAATTTATGAAACTGATTCAACTTGTTACGCTCCATTTTATAATGGAGTTTTAGATTTAGATGTTACTTTAGATGCTTTATTTGTAGCTGAAGATAATTCTTTAGTTTCACCTAATTTTGAGACTCTTGATACTAAAATTACATTATTTGATCCAGTAATTAGTCTTGTTCAACATGATTTAAATTCAAGTTGTATTGTTTTGACTAATATTAGTATTAGTGAGAGTAATATGAGATTTATTGAAGCTACTAATTTATGTAATGAAACTAAATCTGCAAATCTAACTCTTGCATTAAATTCAGAATTAGTTGTTTTTAATTTAGAGATTGGAGCAAATGAGTCTGAATTTATTGTGTTATTTGATGATTTTTTATTTGATGCAGAGAATTCATTAATACTTAATGTTAGCTTTGATGATTTAAATGAAGAGTTATCATTTATTGCAGATGGTGATGGAAATGAGACTATTGTTATTTATGTAGGTAATTTAGGTTCACCAGTTGAAGTTTATTTTGATAATGTTTTGATTTCAGATTGGACTTATGCGAACGGTTATTTAACAGTTAATGTTGTTTTAGGATCACCTCATGAAATCGATGCTTCATGGTATGAAGAAGAAGTTATCGTTCCTGCAAAGGTTGTTAAAACTAGTAGTGGTGGTGGTAGTGGATTTAGCTCACTTAATATTTTAGAAGATATTGAAGATAATGAAACTATTGTTAGTAGTGGAAATTCAAATGAAGATGAAAAAGAAGAAGATGAATCTAGTTCAGATGATGAAACTCCTACACAAGAAGAAAAACCTGAAGGAGTTTTAGTAGAAGAAACTAAATTTGAAGGGACACAAGAAGAGTTATTTACTCCTTTATTAGTAAATAATGATGATGCTCAAACACCTACAATTGGTGGTTTTGTTACATTTAATACTCCAACTATAATTAGTTCAGTAATAGGATTATTATTGATTTTAGTTATTGTATTTTTTGTAGTTAGAAGAAAGTAATTAAATTTTTTATTTTCTTTTTTTTAGATAGTCTAAATTAACTTTTTCTTTTTTTTTATGTTTTGGTTTTGGGTCAAAGAAGATTTCTTTATTTGTGAATACAACATAAATTAAAAAAATAAATACGAAAATTATTATAGCAATTATAACTATTTTTCCAATGTTACTTGATTTATTAGAATTTTCTTGAATTAATTCTTCTTGTTTACTTGAATCCAAATTTTGTTGATTTTCATCATTATTATCATTTAGAGTATTTTCATCTAAATTTGAGTCTTGTTGATTTTCATAAGTTACTAATTCATCATCTATATTTATTTCATTATTGTTATTGTTATTTTCTATTTCTACTGTAACTTCAATTTCAGGTTCTTCTTGAATTTCTTCTACAATAATTTCTTCGATTACTTCTTTTTCATTGATAACATATTTAAGTTTGTTAGTATTTAGGTATTCTCTTTCATCAATTTGGTCATCATTAAAATCAAAATTATTAAAGATAAAAACATTGAATTTTTCCATTTCTTCTTCACAAATAAATTCGAATTCATTTTCAAATTGATATTCAATTCTTAAATCTCCAAAACTTGAACTATCTGTTAATTCATAATCTTCTTCTTTTTCACCATCAATTATTAAGTCACATTCAATTTCATCTTCTGAACTAAATTCATTAGTAATTTGAATAAATAACTCGTAATTTCCAGTATTTAATTCATATTCAAATTTATCCTCATCATCATAATTTTCAGAATCAATTTTATCTCCATTATCATCATATATGTATAAATTAATTTCATCTATATCATCGTTACAATCAAATTCAAAACTATCGATAAAATATGCATATATTGTTAAATCTGAAGAGGTTGAATCTTCATCAAAATCAAAATTAGATTCTTCTATATTATCAACTATCAAATCACAAGAAATATCATCACCATCAAAGTCGTGGTCAATTACAATTTTTAGTTCATATTTGTCATCTAAGTCATCATTGTCAAATTCAAGATTGTCATCTTCTTCGTATTTTTTTGAGAAAACTTCTACTTCATCATCATCATATATGATTAATTCCATATCTTTTAGTTCATCATCACATTGGAAATCTATATTATCATCATAGTTCATTTCAATTAACAGGTTGTCATTGTCTGTGTCAGCATCAAATTCATAATCAAATTCTGTTCCATCAATTGTTAGTTCACAATCAATTGTTTCAGATGAACCAAAATTGTGGTCGATTTCAATTGAGAACCATTCTTCATCTTTATCTACTAAATCAAGTTCATATTCAAATTTATCTTCATTATCATATGTCTCTTGAAATACTTTATCATCTGTGTCAATTTCATAGATTCTTAGATTTATTTCATCTAAGTCATCATCACAGTCCATTTCAAGAAAATCATCGAAGTTTTTTTCAAGTTCTAAATCATAATTATCTGAGTCTTCATCTACTACCCAGGTCCTATCTCTATCATCATAAATCACTTCACAAGTGATTTCATCACTGTCAACAAAATCATGGTCAATTTCAATATTGAAATAATAATTTGATGAGAATGCACTATTTAATGTGAAAATAAGTACAATTAATTGTATAATTAATAATTTGTTTAAGTTTTTCATATAATATTTATTTATTTAATCTTTAAAAATCTTATGCAGATTTTTATTTACAGTCACTCATAAGATTCGTTCGGTACAATTAAAAACAATGAAATTATTTTTACTTCTGTTTCGATTTAATAAAATTAAAGTAGGATTTATTTTTATTACTGTGTAGTTTATAAATTACCTTCTATTAGTATATATATGTTATTTAAGAATTTGACTCCTCCTGAGGCAAATGAGGTTATTGAAGATATTTTTTTAGAACCAAAAAA
The DNA here is from genome assembly GCA_027858315.1 of Candidatus Woesearchaeota archaeon. Taxonomy (NCBI): domain Archaea; kingdom Nanobdellati; phylum Candidatus Woesearchaeota; species Candidatus Woesearchaeota archaeon. The sequence goes on along the minus strand of JAQICV010000016.1, from coordinate 16,786 downwards.
GAGACAAGTTAGAAATTGGTTTTTTGGTAATCATAAGCCTAGTAAAAATGTGAGATATTTGATTAAATCTGATTATTTTAAGAATTTATTGTCTAATGAATATGGAGTAAAAACTTTAATTGATTTGAAAGTTAGAAGACCAAATGAAGATGTCAAAGGATATGATACTATTAGATTTCCTTTAGCAGACATTTTTGATTACAGTGTTAATTCTGGTCCAGCTGCTCAAAATGTTTTTATTAAAACTGGTTTGATGGAAAAATTAATTTCTACTTATAAAGAAGAAGATATTGATAGTATTGTTGAGTCTGCATTACATAGGAAGAATGCTAAAGCTTCTTTCCCTTATACTGATTCCAAACTTGTTGGAAAAGTCTCTGCTAGTGAGAATTTAGAATTTATAGTTTCTCAAGATAATTTCAAGGAATTATTAATAGGAAAAGGTATTTTAGGTTTGCAAGATATTAATAGAAGAGATAATCGAGATTTCTTAAATCAATTTTCAAAATTATTGATGTATCCTAAATATGATATGAATGAAGCAAAAAAGAGATTTATTGAATTAAATATTATGAGTCCTTTAATTTCACATTATGAAACTAAAGATGATTTAGTCTCTGTTGCTTTAGATTATGAATTAACTTCGAATGTTTTTCCTTATGTTAATCCAAAAATTGTAGGTGAAGAAATTGCTGAGTTTAATAGAGAGTATATTGTTAATCATAAATTATTTAAGAAACATATGAAATCAGTTTATGGTGTAAAATCCTATGATGATATTAAAATTGTTAAAAGAGAAGGATATGATATGATTACTAGTAGAAAATTAGCAAATTTAGTTGGTGTATATAATAGGAATAGTCCAATTACAATAAAAAATAGATTTAAGGAACTAGGTTTGAATTTTTAATAGATTTGAATTAATTTAATTTTGTCCAACTACTAAACCATAAGATTTAGTATTTGGAGAATAAGCTGAGAAAGTTTTATTTTGAATATTTTCTCTCCTATCTATCTCTTTCCATGCATTTAATATTCCTTTATCTAATGAAACTACTCCTACTTTATTTTGATAAAATGATAATGTTAGTCCAGTTATTAATAAATCATAATCCGTATTAGATAACTTATACCAATTTACTAAATTTTGATGTCTTTCATAACTATGTCTATATTCTTTAATTGATTTAATTTCAGGAGAAACTACTCGATTATTATTAGTTAATATATTTAATATTTGTGTTAGTTTTTTACTTTGTCTTTTAATTAATTCTGGTTGTAATAATAATTTTTTTACAATTCTTGTTTTTTTTTTGAATTTTTTTTTATAATCTTTATAGTTTATTCCTTTTATAATTTCACCTTCAACATCTCGAGTAATATAAAAATTATCTAATTCTACTAATTCTTTTATTTTATTTAAATAAGAAATTTTTGTTAATAAAATCTTTTTCCTATTTTCTAAATTCATATTATCTTCATCAGAATAAAAATCGGAATGAGGATTAAAACTTGATGTGTCTACTAGAACTATATTGTTTTCTTCAAAAATTTGTTCTAAATTATAAACCGAGCTCATATATATTAATAAAATATTTTTTTAGTATATAAATTTTTTGTGAAAATTAAGTTTGAATCTTCTTTAATACTAGAAACATTAATAAAGATAATTCTTTAGATTTTATTTAACATGAAAAATTTAAGTAAAATTATTCAAAATATTTTCAAGTCTGGAATGATATTAGTTATTATGTTAGTAATAGTTATAGCATTCTTAGGAGTTAATGTAATCTCTGATGGTTTTGTTGGTGTTAAAAAAACATTGGGAAACTTTGAAGATGATGAGTTAGGAACTGGAGTTCATATTCTTATCCCATTATTAAGTACTATTGAGACTGTAGATATTAGAAAGACCACTATTAGTGAGTCTGTTGAAGTTCCATCAAAGGAAGGATTAATTATTAATCTTGAACTTAGTGTTATTTATAGAATTAAAGCTGATAGAGCAAGTGATATTGTTCAAACAGTTAGAGGAGATATTAAAGATACTTTACTTATTCCATATATGAGAAATGGTATTAGAGATATTGCTAGTGGTTATGAAGCAAGTGCTTTCTATTCACAAGATACAAGAGAGATTATTGGGAACAAACTACAAGATAAATTGATTGAGGTTTTAGATGAAGATTTAATTATTGAAGATGTTCTTTTAAGAAAAGTAAGTTTACCTGATAGAGTTACTCAAGCAATTGAAGATAAATTAGATGCAGAACAAAAATCTCAGAAGAAAGAATTTGAATTAGTGTCTGCTAAGAAAGATGCAGAAATTGAAGTTGCAAGAGCAAAAGGAGTTGCTGAAGCTAATAAAATTATTGCAGAGAGTATTAGTGAGGGTTATTTGCAATATAGATTTATTGAAGGTTTAAATGATGGAAATACTGAAGTTATTTATGTGCCTACTGAAGCAAATTTGCCTATTTTAGAAGCAAGAGATAAATAATAAATTACTAAGATGTAATTTATAGTCATTGTTTCAAGATAGAAACAATAAATAATAAATTATTAATAATTTTTTTTATTCAAATTCACTTAAGAATTCACCGTAGCCTTCTTTTTCTAGATCTTCTTTAGGAATGAATCTTAATGCAGCTGAGTTCATACAATATCTTAATCCGGTTGAATTTTTAGGACCATCGTTAAATACATGTCCAATATGGGATTCGGCATTTTTACTTCTAATTTCAGTTCTTGTTGTGAATAGAGTATTGTCTTCTAGTTCTACTATATTTTCTTCAGCTAATGGTTTAGTGAATGATGGCCAACCAGTTCCAGATACATATTTATCTTTTGAAGAGAATAATACTTCTCCAGAGATTATATCTACATATATACCTTCTTCTTTATTGTCCCAATATTTGTTATCAAATGGTGTTTCAGTGCCATCTTCTTGGGTTACTCTATATTGAGTTGGAGTTAGGTTTAATGTGTTCTCATTTTTCCAATTTTCTTCGATAAAGTCATTTCTTCCAGAATTACTTGTATAGTATTTATACCTTATTGGATTTTTAGTATGATAGTCTTGATGGTAATCTTCAGCAGGATAGAATGTTGTATAGGGAATAATTGGAGTTACGACTGCTTTTTCGAATTTCTTATTATTATCTATTTCTTGTTTAGATCTTTCTGCTAAAGTTTTTTGTTCTTCATTGAAATAAAATATTGCTGAAGTGTATTGATCTCCTCTGTCAACAAAGCTGCCACTATCATATGTTGGGTCAATATGGTGCCAATAAGCATCTAGAAGTTGATTATATAATACTTGAATCATAGTAAATTAGTACTGATTCTCTATGTGAGGTTTCTCCAGCAGATACTTCTTTATATGTTGGATTTTCTCTTTCTCCTCCAGAATAACCTGAAATAACTTCAATTACTCCATCTAATTTTTCAAAATTACTCTCAGAGCACCAAAAACAGCCTCCTGCAAAAAGTGCTTTTTGATATTGTTTGTCAAGTTCTTCTACACTTAATTCTGATTTCTTTGATAAATTATTATTTGTTGTACAAGATGCTAGAAATAATACAACTAAAATTGTTAGTATACTTATAGTTTTCTTCATATAAATATATGATTCTGAAGTATATAAGGTTTAGGTTAGAATATCGAACTAAAAATAAATTTGATTTTATATTATATTATTTTATACAAAAAAATTTATAAATGAAATACACAGGTTATTGTTATGTCAAAAGAGATGAAAGGATTAGCGATTAAATTACTTATACCCTCAACATTGTTGTTTTTAACTTTAGGTTGTGCTCAAAAGCTTGAATGTAGAATTGACCCTAAAAGTCAAGAAAATATTTTATCATTAAATGGGTCAACAGTTGAAGAACTTAAAAATACTTTTGATTGCAGGGATTATTTGGAAATTACTTCAGGTTTGTTTGGAGTTAAAGAAGTTAAATTTGGTTCTAATATTTATGATTGTCCTTTAATTCCAACAATGAAAACTAGAAATGGTAAGATGTGTTATTTTGGAAGTAAAACAATAAAATATGCTAATCATTTACAAAATTTATGATTTGTTTTAATTAATTTTTTATTTATTTTTTATTTCGTTAATATTTAGTGTGATATTTTCATTTATATATTCGTTACTTTGAAATTAGTCTAAATATTAAAGTATTGAAATTATTAATTTTATATTAAGATGAAAAATTATGATATTGTTATAATAGGTGGAAGTGCTGCAGGATTAGCTGCACTTAGAAGTTGTGCTAGATTGTATCCAGATAAGAGTAAGGCTTTAATAAAATTAGATCCTAGAACATTAATTCCTTGCGCTATACCTTATGTTTATGGTGAGCTTGGTGAATCAGCAAAAGATTTGATTCCTAATGTTTTGATTGAAAAATGTTCTGCAGATATGATTATTGGTAATGTTGTTTCTATAGATAAAGATAATCATAAATTAAAATTTGAAAATGGTGATGAAATTAATTATGGAAAATTAGTTGTGTCAACTGGTTCAACTCCTGTTGTTCCAAAGATTAATGGATTTGATAAAGAGGGTGTTTTTTATGTGAAGAAAGATGCTGATGTTGTTAATAATTTAAAAGATGCTATTACAAAATCTAAGAATATAGTTGTCATTGGTGGTGGTTATATTGGAGTTGAGTTTGCAGAACAGATTAAAGAGATGAGTCCTGAGAAGAATGCTACAATTATTGAGGGTTCAGATAAATGTTTATCTATGACTTTTGATGAGAGGTATAGTTTAGAAATTGAAGATAAATTAAAATATGTTGGTATCAATATTGTGACAAATAAATATGTTGATGAATTATGTGGGGATTCTAATGTAACCTCTGTAAAATTAAACGATGGTTCATATATTGATTGTGATTTAGTTATTGTTGCAATTGGCGCTAAATCAAATGTTAAGTTAGCAGAAGATTCTGGATTTGAAATTGGTAAGGCTGGAGGAATTCAGGTTGATAGATTCATGAAAGTTGAAGAAGATGTCTTTGGATGTGGTGATTGCGTTGAGAATTATTCTTTTTTTAATCATAAGGTTTCCAATGTGAAATTAGCATCTGTTGCATGTATGGAAGGAAGATTGGTTGCAGAGAATTTATACAATAATCATTTCCCAAATCCGGGAATTATTGGAGTTTATGTTACTAAGATTCATGATAAAGCTTATGCTGGTGCAGGATATACAAAGAAGGCAGCATTAAAAGATAATTTAGATGTTATTGAAGGTTATGCTAAGGTTGTGAATAGGCATCCTGGAAGTTTAGCTGGAGCAAATGAAATTGAAATTTCTTTATTATTTAATAAGAAAAATAAAGTTTTAGTTGGTGCACAAATGTCAGGACCTCTTGAAATTGGAGATTCTATTAATATTTTAGGTGTAGCTATTGAAAATAAAATGACAGTTTATGATTTATTTTTCATGCAACCTGCAACACAGCCTAAAATTAGTCCATCTCCTGTGATGTATCATATTGTTGAAGCTGCAGAAAATGCTTTAAAGAATTTTTAATTTGTAATTAATAATTCTGAGATAATTTTTTCAAGAACTTCTTGTTTGGAAGAACTTAAATTTTCTTTTTCATATTTTTCGTTTTTTAAGTTGTATATTGTAGGTAATTCATCAACTTTTAAATTTAAATTTAGTTTATAATTAAATTTAGAATTTGCCATTTTAGTTAAATGTATCAAATCTGAATTTTTAGGAACACCTAATAAATTATAAAAACCTGAAATAAATTCTAATCTGTTATCATTCACATTATCAAATGAATTATATTTAATATATTCTTGACTTCCAACATATCTTAACCAACTTCCATTTAGTAATGTAGTTATTTTCTGTTGAATTGAAGTTCTTTCTTTTTTTTGTGTTTTACTAAATACTTCTGAAAATTCTCTTTGAGAAGGAAAAATAATCATTAATTTGTTTAATGAATCTGTAACATTTTCAATTAGATTCTCATTATATGATTCTTTTATTTCTTCTTTTTTTGTTGGTGTTAATTCATATTCTTCTGTATTAATTAAATTAGTTGTTGATGATAAAATATGTTCTTTTTGTTTATTTGATAGTTTATTTTCCAATGATTTGGGAAATTCTAATTTGATTTGATCTAAAAGAGGATATTGAAAATCATTTTTATTGATTAATTTACTATAAAATATAATTTCACTTTCAGGTTTAATCTTAATAGCTCCTAGAAACTTAGAAAATTTATTTACAAATTCAACTTGGTATTTATCTCCAGATTCTGAAAATAAATTACAAGTATGTTCTGGTTCATTTAAGATATTACTTAAAAAAACTTTAGTATTGTCATAAGATAATTTTATTTCAGGACCTACTTTCATAGCAAATTCATGTAGATTTGCAATTTCAAAGTTTGGATTTTCTTTTAATTCGTACTTTAGATGTGTATTTAAATCTTTCATAAGTTCTAAATCTGTTTCAAATAATATTTTACTCATATTTTTAAGAAAAGGACTAGATTTATAAATATTACTAGTAAGTGACAATTTCCCCTATAAATATTAATAAAAGAAAGATTATTTACTGATTTATTTATTATTATTATTTGTTTTGTTATTACTAAATTTCTTCTTTTTAGGGTCTGAATTTAGGAATTTCTTTTTTTCTTCTCCAATGTTAATTTTTTTATTTAATGGTCTAGTCTTTCTTTGTTGTTTTACTTTTGGAACAGGTCTTGCTGCAGCCCCTTTTGCATTTTGAGCTATATCACTGTGTTTATCATGTTTTACAATAGGGATTTTCTGTTTTATTAAACTTTCAATCTCTCTTAAGAAATTTCTTTCTTCTGCGCAACAAAATGAGTATGCAATTCCTTCATTACCTGCTCTTGCAGTTCTTCCAATTCTATGAACATAACTTTCAATATCAACTGGTAGTTCATAGTTAATTACATGAGAGACATTATCGATATCAATTCCTCTTGCTACGATATCTGTTGCAATTAGAGCTGTAATCTTTCCTGCTTTAAAACTATCTAATGCATTTGTTCTTTGAGCTTGTGATTTATTTCCGTGTATTGCTGCAGCTTTAATATTATTTTTAGCAAGATAAGCTACAATTTTATTTGCTTTGTGTTTAGTTCTAGTAAATACAATTACTGATCTAATTTTATTATTTTTTATTGTGTCTAGTAATAGTTTGTCTTTATTATCTTTATCAACAAAATATAATCCTTGATCAATTTTTTCAATAGTTGTTGCTTGAGGTGTTACTTCTACTCTTGAAGGATTTATTAAAAAATTTTTTGCAAGTTGAGATATTGTTGGAGACATTGTTGCAGAAAAGAAAAGAGATTGTCTTTGCTTAGGTAATTTTGCAATTACTTTTTTTATATCATTAATGAAACCCATATCAAGCATTCTATCGGCTTCATCTAAAATGAAATATTCAATCATTTTAAAGTCAACTAATCTTTGTTGCATTAAATCAAGAAGTCTTCCAGGGGTTGCAATTATTATATCTGCTCCTCTTCTTAGAGCTTGTTCTTGAGGTCCTTGTGCTACTCCTCCAAAGATTACAGTATGTCTAAAATTGGTAAAAGATCCATATTCTTTAATACTATCTCCGATTTGTGCTGCAAGTTCTCTTGTTGGAGTTAGTATTAGAGTTCTTGTTGATTTGTATTTTTTGGTTGTATTAAACATTAATTGTAGAATTGGTAAAGTAAATGCTGCAGTTTTTCCAGTTCCAGTTTGCGCAATTCCAAATAAATCTTTACCTTCTAGTATTTGAGGTATGGCTTGTGCTTGAATAGGTGTTGCAGTTGTGTAACCGCTTTTGACTAGAGCCTTTTGAATTGGCTCAATTAATTTCATTTCAGTAAATAACATTTTATTGGAAACCCATCTCCTTTTTAATTAGTTTGTGTGCTTTATTGATTTTTTGAAATTCTTCTAAATCTCCTCCTAAATCAGGATGATGTGATCTTGCTAATTTTTTGTAAACTTGATTAATTTTGTCAACATCTCTTTCATCTTCATTTAGACCTAATGCTTTTTTAGCAGCATCTAATTCTTTACCAATCTTTTTTCTACTAGAGTCTTCAGAGAATGTTTGATAAAATTCACTTATGTGTTTTTTACCATTTAATACTTCATTTACTTCAAGTTTGATTAATTCCATAATTATATACAAATTATCAATAAACCTTTTAGTCATTGTATATGACATTCTCATGTAATGACCATCTGACCAAAATTCAAGAGTTGCAGGTACATTTTTATTCCCTAAGATGTTTGTTTTAATTTCAACATCATCTCTAGTAACATTTAATTTTTTTAACTCTTCTACTATGCTGTTTGCATATAATACTGCCTTTCTATCATAACCTGATTTTGTTACTTTAACTTCTATTTCGTGTCCTTTAACTTTTACAATACTCATTTTTATTTATTTGATTTAATTGTCTAATTTTGTTATCTAATGCAATTATCTAATAATAGATACTCGATATTGATTTAAAAAGGTCTATGTTTAAATATTTTTCAAATATTTTTTCCTTTCTTCAAACATTGATTCAACTTCATTTGTTAAATCGCTTACTTTTAATTTGACATAAGAATCATTAATTGGATGTAACCATAATAAATTCATTTCTGATATTTTCTTATTATATTTGTTCTCTAATATTTTTTTATAGATATTTAGTTGCAAAGAATAGTGCCAATAGTTTGCGTGAGGAAGGTGTGATAATGGATAGTATCCTGAATCCCATCTATTATCTTCTTTTATATCTTTTGATCTTTTCCAATCATATATAATTAATGTACCATCTTTAGCTTCAAAGAGCATATCAATTGAACCTGCAAGCATTAGGTCTTCATCAAATATTTCCCATTCAGTTCTATATGGTTTTAGTTCAAGGTGTTCTTTGGTGAATTCTAGGAATTGGGTGAATTCTGAAGAGTTATTTGACACTTTTTCATCGTTATAGTGTAATTCTATATCTTTGTGCATTATTGTTCCTTGATGTGCTGCTAGATTTCTATTGTCTTCCCATTCTTCAATTATTTCTTCTTTTGTCATTCCGTAGTATTTCGAGTTTTCCCAATTGTTTGAATTCATCATTTTATCAATTATTTTATCTGCATCAAATTTTGGAAAAAAATTATGAACAAATCCTGTAACTGAGATATCATAGGGTTTCTTGTTTATGTAGTAAATATGAGGTTTTTCATCAAATATTATTGAAGAATCTCGCTCATGAGAATTTTCTAATTTTAGTTTCATAATAATGTAAAAGGTTTTTAGTATTTAAAGTTAATTAATTATTATAAAAATTATGAGAAAACTGGTTTATTCCCAACAAGCCATGCATTAGCACCAGTGTCATAATTTGTATATATTGATACAGAACTAACATCCCATAAAGATAAATCTTGATTAAAAACAATAGCATTATTAAATATGCTGTGCATAGTAGTAACACTACTAACATTCCAAGAAGATAAATCTTGATTAAATGTAGTTGTACCTTGAAACATCCCATACATACTATCTACACTACTAACATCCCAACTACTAATACTACCATTAAAAATAAGCGAATAACCAAATATTCCATTCATATTAACAACAGAACTAACATTCCACTCACTCAGATTCTGATTAAATACATCCGTATTTCTAAACATATTATTCATATCTTTTACACTACTAACATCCCAAGAATTTAAAGATTGATTAAATATATCACCTCCATTAAACATATCTCCCATATTAGTCACAGAACTAACATCCCAATTACTAACATTACCATTAAATTTAGTTGCCAAATAAAATGTTCTATACATATTAGTCACAGAACTAACATCCCAACCACTAACATTATTATTAAAACTTGATGCAGCATTAAATAAACCACTCATATCAGTTACTGAACTTGTATCCCAAGAAGATAAAGTCTGATTAAAACTATTAGCCCAATAAAACATATAAGTCATATTAGTAACACTACTCATATCCCAACCACTAATATCAGCATTAAAATCTCTTGCATTAGCAAACATAAAACTCAAATTAGTAGTACCTGATAAATCTAAATCATCAATAGCAACAACATTAAAATTATCACAACCTGCAAAATACTCACCATTATTTCCTAATTTTAAAGAGCCCCATTGTTGAATTTCTATCAGTTTATCACCATCATCCAAATCATCATCCCAAAATTCACCAGCATTAAATGCGAAACCATCAATCAACCCAGTAATATTTACAATATAAACTCCTGGAGTTGGATAAGTATGAAGAACTTCCGCTTGATCATAAGCTGTAATAGTATCTGTTGTCCCATTACCCCAATCAACTAGGAAATTATAACTACCATCACTTTGTAAAGGAAGTCTGATTTGATTTACTGCACTTACCGAACCAAAACCTGCATCAATACTTGTATTCCAAATACTAATAAAAGAAGAACCTAAAGGAATTTCACTTGAAGCAATTAAATTTATATCCTCTAAATAAATACTCTCCCTAATAATAGCTTCTTCAGTCATAATAGTAATTTGTGGAGTAGCTGTAGAAACATTTCCTAAACAACTACTCAAACTCAAATTAGAAATACCTGATTCAATACTAATATTCTCATAACAAATTTCTCCATCAACTAAAATTTTCGCAATAGATAAATTATCTAAATTACCATTCTTCACATAAAGTTGATCACCAATAACTGTTTCAACTCCAACAGCACCAAAATCTGAAGAACTATCTTCTTCCATATCACTAAACATCTCAGAAGAATATGTGCTATACCAATTATTAAAACCAATAACAGCAACAACAGCAACAACTAATAATAAAGCAGTAGCAACAACTGGACTTATAGCTTTTCTTGACATAATTTTATTTTTTTTCATTTTTTTAGAAATTTTTCTATTCTAAAAGCATATCCTAAAATTTAACTTATAAAGATTTGTAATAACTATATGTGATAAAATAATTAAATTTACTCACAGGATAATCTGTAATTTAAATAAAATAACTTTTAAAAAAGAAAAATTAAGGAGTACAGCCAGTAAAATTAGGTTGAGTTAGAACCCAAGAAGTGGTAGAAATATTAAATGAATTACAAGAAGTTACTTGATCAACATCCCAAGAACTCAAATCTTGATTGAAAGAAGTAGCATAACCAAATGTAGAAGCCATAGATGTAACTGAACTTACATTCCATAAACTTATATCTTGATTAAAATCATAAGCATACCTAAATAATTCAGTCATAGAACCAACTGAACTCACATCCCAAGAGCTAATATCACTATTAAAATCATATGCCATGTGAAATATATGACTCATAGTTGTAACATTACTGACATTCCAAGAACTTAAATCAGAATTAAAATCTGAAGCTCCTGCAAACATATCATGCATATTTGTAACTGAACTAGTATTCCATGAACTTATATCACCATTAAAGTCTCTTGATTCATAAAACATTGAACTCATATCTGTAACTGAACCTGTATTCCAAGAATTTAAAGGTTGATTAAAAATAATTGTACCTGCAAATAAATTATTCATATTTGTAACTTCACTTACATTCCAATTATCAATATTTCCATTAAATGAAACTGCATTATTAAACATAGAATATAGACTATAAGTTCCAGTTAAATTAAGAGCATCATTTGCACTAATATCTAAATTAGAACAACCAGAAAAATAATATCCTTGACCAGTTCCAAGAATTAATGGACCCCAATTTTTAATATCTATTATCTTATCTTTGTCACCTCCACCATTAAATCTAAATCCTTCAATTGTTCCAGTTATATAAACATCATAAATTCCTTGAGTTCCATAATCATGAGTAATATCTAAATCATTATAAGTAGTTATTGTATCATTTGTACCATCACCCCAATCAACTATAAAATTATGAGTACCACTATCATATAAAGGCAAAACAATACTTATATCATTTGAAGAACCTGCATGCAGTTAGATGAGCCGTATTCCAAGTAGAAACAAATGTATCAGAAGGATAAATTATTGTTTGTGAGAAGTTAGAATCTATTGGAGTCCAATAAATTTCTTTTTCTAAAATACCTTAATTTGTAAATAAAATAACATTTAATTTAGAAACTGTAATATTACTTAAACAATCACTAACATTTAAATCATTCATTCCAAATATTAAATTTGTATTTCCTAAACATTCAATTCCTTGAATAGTTAATTTGTCAATAGATAAATTACTTTCGAGGTTATTTGAAACATATAAAGAATTACCGAGTAAAGTTTCAATTTTCAAATCATTTACAGAACCACTATTACTTCGAATTTCAACATCATTAAAAACTTCAGAAGAATAAGATTGAAACCAATTTTGAAAACCAACTAAAGCAACAACTACAACAACAATTAGTAAAGATGATGCAATTACTGGCCCTATAGCTTTTTTATTCATATAAATTTCTATTAATAATTATTTATATATTTTTGTAATATAATCAAATGTGAATTAAATTTGAAATATTGTAGTTTAATTTTTATTCCTTATACTTATAAATAACTTTTGATAATTTATTTTATAGTGGAAAAATCTCGTGTTCAAAAATTTATTGCTCTTTCAGGTTTATGTTCTAGAAGAAAGGCTGAAATATTGATTGAAGAAAAAAGGGTTAAGGTTAATAATAAAATTATTGGACTTGGAGATCAATGCTTACCTACAGATGTTATTAAAGTTGATAATAAGATAATTAGTTTTGATTTAGATAATAAAATATATATTCTTCTAAATAAACCAAAAGGTTATGTTACAACAAGAGCAGATGAGTTTAATCGTGATACTGTTTTTGATTTAATTAATGTTAGAGATATGAAATCTAATCTTTTTTCTGTTGGTAGATTAGATAAGGATACATCGGGACTTTTGATTTTGACAAATGATGGCGATTTAACTCAAAAGATTATTCATCCTTCAAATCGAATAGCTAAAGAATATGTTGTTGATTTAAATAAAATTCTTGATGATAAGAATAAAGAGAGAATTGAAGCAGGATTAAAACTTGATGATGATGTACAACTTAATCCTTGCAGGATTCAAAGATTAGGTAAAAAGAGTTATATTGTAACTATTTGGGAAGGAAGAAAGAGACAGATTCGAAGAATGTTTGAACAAAGATATATGAAAGTTATGAAATTACATAGAACAAAAATTGGAAGTTTAGAATTAGAGAGATTAAAACTTGGATTAGGAGAGTATAAATTTGTAACTAAAGAATTTTTAGAAAATAGTGTGTTTGAAAAATAATTTTTTTACTAATTTGTTAATTATCACATATAGGTTTTCCTAAATTATTTTCAGAATAAATTTGAGACATTTCAGATGATGTTAATGCTCTATCATATATAGCTAATTCATCTATTAATCCATTCATATCTTTTAATGCTTGAGTTGTTTCTCCTATCCATAAATCTCCTAAGTCATTATCTAGAATATTTCTAGTTAAATCTGCACCTTCTTGAATGCCATTAACATATAGTTTTGCAGTTGTCCCATTAAAAATAAAACCTACAAAATACCATGTGTCTATTGATAATGCTGTTGTACCATATAAAGATTGCCAACCACCATCATAAATTGTAATTGCAAATCTATCTGGACTTCCATTGTCCATCCATAATTGAAATTCTTCTTTTCCTCCAACATCAGGTCCAATTAATACTCTATCTGTACTTAAATCATCAAATTTCATCCATGCATTGAAACTTCCTCCTGATGAGAAATCAATATTTGAAATATTAAGGTGTTGATTACTTCCTGAAAACTCTGCAGCATTTGTTCCTAATTTTGAACTTGAATTAAATGTTACTCCAGTTTCATCTCTTGCATGATTATTTGAACCAGAATTATCGTTTAAGTTATTATCAAAATGCCATAATCCTATTAACCCACTTGATAAAGAATAACAATTAGGAATTGAATCAATAAATCCATATCTTTTAGTAATAGTATCTTCTGTGAAAAGTGTTATTTGATTTATACCTGTAGTAGTATTTGTTAAACATTCATTTATATTTAATTCATTAAAACCAGGCTTAATTTCTTGATTATTAATACAAGTAATTCCTCCTATCTCTAATTTTGAAACACTTATATTTTCACTATAACTACTTTTAATATATAGAATATCTCCTATTAAAGATTTAATCTGAATCTCTTCATTATTAACTTTTTCAGTTATATCGATTTGTAAATCTGAGAAATAAGTTTGAATCAACTTTTGAAAACCAACAGCTGCAAAAACTGCTACAACAATCAATAACGATGTTGTAATGACTGCTCCAATTGCTTTTTTATTCATTTTTGATTTATTTGAAAATACTATAAGAATCAAGAAATTATTTATAATTTCCAAGCTTTTGTGAAAGTTACACAAAGTTTTGAGATGAACTTAGTAATGTATAGTATTTTTCATGAATCATTATTTATATACTTTTGTAATTTTTTTTACTCAAATTTATTACAGAATAGGTTTATATATTTTGAAATCCATAATACAATATGATTTCTATACCAATTTATTATGAGGATAAATCATTAGAATCTATTATTAAAAATAGTATAGATGAATGTGGACTTAAATATCTCTCAACTGTAGATTTAAGTAAATTTTCCACGGATCAATTAGAGTATTTATTTTTGGAATATCTTCATGGAATTAGTTATTATCATATACATGATTATTTACATGATAAGAATATTTTTTTTAAATCAGGAGATTTAAAAAAAGAAAAAGAATTGCAAAGTTCTTTTAATAAATATATTCTTATTAAAGAAGGTGATTTACCTAGAAAAGTTTTTGAAGAAGAGTTTTTTGAAGAAAACATTGTTTTTGATAAAAAAATAAAAACTAATGAGAAATATAATAGAAAAAGTATTATTGGAAATGTGAATAAATCTATGAGATTTGAACCAGATTTAATTTATAGGGGTGTTTTCAAATTACTTTCATTAAAAGTTATTACAAATAATCATTTTAGAGACTATTTAGGATTTTCTGATTCTATTTCCAAAAATTCACTTATTATCCAGAATACACTTGTAAAATTTATTGATTGAGTTAAAATTACTTCCCCAATATTATTATAAATATTCCAGTTATTATTATTCCTAAATAAGCTATTATTGTGCCTATTTTTATATATTGAAAAAATGGTGATTGTTTTTGATTTATTGTATTGTTTATTTGCGTTTCATTTACGATTTCAAAGGATATATCTTTAATTGGTATTATGGTATCAATTTCTTCAATATTTTTCACAAGAAGACTTTCATTAGTTTTTATTTCGATGTTGTATGAATATGAATGAAGCCATTCTTCTATATTAGTATAACCATCGTTATCATCATCATTATTTGGATTTTTAGGTGTTGCGAGTTTTAGCTTATTTATAGTTAAATTTGGCCAACCTCCTACATCGTTTTGACTATCAATTATTTCTCCTTCTTTTTTAATTATATCAACGATAATTCTTTCATCTACAATATCCCTATCAAGAGGTCTAGCACCAGAGTATTGTAAGTTATTTTCTTTTACAATTGATACAGGAATAGTTTTTAAGTTTGCATTCCAAATTGGAGGAGTGTCTACACGAATACTAGGATCATTTCTTCCATATACTGTTTCCCAGTCATTACTTTTATTAGATAATGGAACTAGATTATCTTTTAAATATAATTTCATATCACTAGAACTTTCTTCTTCAATATAGATATTGTTTAAACTATCTTCATTTGTTTTAGGAATATAAATATTACCAATTACACTTGCATTTAAAGGAATATTTTTTGAACCTCGACTTCCAAAATATATTTTATTTTTACTTGAAGTTCCGGAGTTATATATTAAATTATTTAATATGATGATGTTTGTTGAGTCATCTCTTATTAATGGATTTCTAGCACTATTGTGAGCAAAGATATTGTTTTTTAATATTATATTATTGCTATTTTTTCCTATTAAAACACCCATTGAATGTTTTCCGTCTGGATGTTTAGAATTAAATAGAGCTTCACTAAATATTGAATTTGAGATTGTTATATTATAAATTAAATATTTTTCTGACCATGTTGAGATTATTTCATCTATGGCCCAACTTGCAGATATATGATCTACTACTATATTATATACTTCGTTAGAATTTGACCCTATTAATATTGCATCTCGATTTTCAGGATCTGGGCCATTAGAGCTATCACCTACTCTTATTCTTAGATGTTGAATTAACACATCATGAGTTTGAATTGCAATTCCTGCTCCTTTAAGTGTGATTCCTGGTGAAGGAGCAGTTTGACCAGCAATAGTAATATATGGATTTTTTATGTTTAAATTATCATTAATATAAATTGTTCCTGAAATCTCAAATATACATATTCTAGACTCTTTGGAGTTGATACAATCTCTAAGTGAGCCTTCCCCAGAAGAATTTAAATTAGTTACTCTATATATTTCTCCTTCTCTACCTGCTTGTGTCTCTATTCCAAATCCATTTTCTTGTGGAATTACTGGAATTGAGTATATATTGGTTATGAATGATATAATAAAAAATATTAGTGTAAAATATAAAATTCTTTTCTTATATTGTGACATACTATGTTAGTATAGATTGAGATTATATAAAGTTTGGCTTTAGATGGGTTTGAATAAAAAGTCCGTGAAAAGTTGATTTTTCAACTTTGAATAACTATTCTTTTTAAG
>JAQICV010000015.1 GCA_027858315.1 Candidatus Woesearchaeota archaeon | reverse complement strand
TATTTAATTCTTGACGAAAAGAATTCTCGTGAGGAATTATTTGTTTTTGTACAAGTTTACGAATCATAATAATTAAAGAAATTTGAACTTTATAAATCTACTTCGGATAAAGCCTAATTTTTCCTAATTTCTATTTCATCAATATTAGGATTCACTTCAAATGAGACATTTAGTGTTTTTAATTGTTTCATATTTGAGTTTTCAATCATTTCTTTAGTGAAATCTGCAGGAACAATAATTGTAACATTATCCCCTTTAGTAATTTCTTTTTTCCCCATCATTTTTCCAAGTTCTGCTTGAACTTTTCCTATTCTTAATTTTTTGTGATTAGGATTAAATGTGCTTTCAATTTGTTCGAAATCTTCAGCAAATTTTTCTTTAGAGTTCATTTCTGGCCAAGAATTTATTTCTGAATCAAATCCTCTTTTATATAATTCTTGTGCAACTCTTGGCGTAAATGGATATGTCATTTCAATTTGTGTTTTTAAAAAATCACTTTCTAAATTTAAATCTCTATATTTAGCATGTGTTTGATAATGTCTTAAAGCTTTTTCCATCATTGTAAATACTTCAATACTTGATTTTCTAAAATCTCTTTTATCCATAGATTCATTAACATTTTGAATAGCTTTTTGTTTAGTTGTTAGAAGCCATTTATCTAATGAACTAGATTTTTTAGTTTTTGGAATAGTTGACTCTTCTTTTAATATTTGTATTTGTCTATTTTTATTTGTTACAAATTTTTGTAATGCTCCTATACCTGAATTTTCAAATACATCAGGATCCCAATCAAAATTTCTATCCAAGGATTGGTAATTTGTCAAAAAGTATCTTATTGCATCAAATGATACTTCTTCAGAGAAACCTTCAATTGGATGGTTTGTACGAATATCTTCAATTAAATTATCTAGATATATAACATTTCCTTTTGATTTTGACATTTTTTCACCTTTCATAGTTATTAATGATGTTAGCAAATATTCTTCGGGGAAAAATGAATCAGGTAATACTGCTCCATGTGTAAATAATGAGAATGGAAAATGAACATCTTTATGTTCTGTTGCTGCAACATTTAAATTAATAGGATATATTTCATTAATATGTTTTTTAACTATTTCTAGTTTTTTTGTACTAAGTCCAACATTTTGCGAAACTTCTTCTATAATTCCTTCATTTAGAAATACATAATTAAAAAATTCATCAGTTAAATTATCTTCTTTAATTTTTCCTTGATTTATTAATTGCGCAATTCCATAAAATTCCATATAAATATTACTATCAGCTAAAGCTTCAATTCTTTTAGTTGAATCAAATGGAGAAGGAGACCCAACCATATTTTCACCTTTTCTTTCACAAGGTTTTGGTAATCTTGTTCTAATAAATCCTTTAAGTTCTTCTCTGTAGTTTCCAGGATTTATTATCATATTATCAATTAAAGATATTACTTTATTTTGGACCTCTTGATTAGCATAATTTATTGCTCTTTCACTTGTTCTTTTTGCAATGATTCTTGTATCATCTGCTCTACAGTTAAATACACCACCTTCTAATCTAAGTAATTCTCCTCCCAATCCTTGTGAAATTAGATTTTCTAATAATTTTTTTCTTCCAACTTTAACTGACATATTACTATATTTTTCAATATCATTTGCAAAAAATCCTTTTTCTTGTAATTTGTAAGTATTTTTTCTTATTTCTTCTAAATTTTTTTCAGTTAATTCTTCAATATCAAATGATATAGGATTACCATTCTTATCAACAATTACAACTTTTTTGTTATCTAATAATTCAGGTGCTACTTTTTTTAAATAAAATGCATCAAAAGGATCGTGTGAAGGTACGCTCATTACAAAACCTGTTCCATTATTTGCTTTAACAAAATTAGCATTTAAAATAGGAATTTTTTGATTATTAACTGGATTTGTAATGATTTCAGAAGTTATATTTTTTGTAGATAGAATATTTTTGACAGAAGATTTACCTCCTAGAGTATCAATTAATTGGTCTAAAGACTCTTCATCAACTATTACTGGTTTATCTTTATTTTTTAGGTCTACAGCAACATATGAAATATTATTATTTCCATATATATTGGTTGCTCCAAAAACTGTTTCAGGTCTTGTAGTATATACAGGAATTATAGCTTTATCTCCTTCAAATAATATATATGAACCTTCTGCTATGTTCAAATTATCTAAATCTACCTTTCCAGAAGGTGATACTTCGGAGAAATCACTTTCGATAGCTTTAATATCTTCACATTTTGTACAAAAGTATCTAGGGTTTTTACTATCTACTATCAAGTTTGATTTATTTAATTTTCTTAATGTCCATTGTGTGAATTTTTGATTTGCTGATTGATGTGAACTAAAAAATGCATCTATATCAATTCCAATGCCAAGTTTTTCTAGAACTTCTTGATATTGATTTTTATATTCCATAACTAAACTATCTACTCTTTCTTCTAATTGAGGAAAAGCTAAAATTTCTTTTGCTTTTTTTTGAGAAATATTGTATCTTTCATAAATTGCTGTTTTATCGCCTTCTGAAGATAATTTGTCAATTATTTTGACTAAATCTTTTCCAGTTGCATGAACTCCAATAGGAAAAAAACCTTTTTTTCCTGATTTTAAAGAATTATATCTCATGGTTACATCTGCCATTGTATGGCCTAGTCCATGACCTAAATGCATTCTACCTGAAGGAGTAGTATATGCGACAACTGCTGTATAGAATTCTTTACCCATATTTTTTATAGTACTTTTTTATTTATAAAATTTACTATTGGTCAATAGTAATAGGAAATAGTATACTTAATTTTTTAAATATTAAACTTCATGGTATGTAATGGGTTTTATTGTTGAAAATTTTATAATTGGATTTGATAAAGTAGGAGTAGATTTTTTTAATATTAAGGAATTTGTTGTTCTAGAGAAAGAAAGGTCTTGTTTTGAAGTAAAACTTAGTTCAACAAAAGAATTTGGTTCTAATAGAGATTATACTAGAGATATAAAAAGATTTGGTAAGACTCAAAAAATAGATTTAATTAGGAAAATCTTAGAAGAAATAATTGGTCTAAAAAAAGATATTGAAGTTCTGCAAAATATTACTGAGGATGTTATTTTATCTGAGAAGTTTAATTCAAGAATTTTGAAACATCATGATTTACGATTTAAGTTAGAAGATAATCCTTTATTTGAGAGTTTATTTCTTAATATTAGTTTTGAAAATCATTTATTTATTTTTGATAAAGAAAATATTACAATATATTTAGAATTCAATTTTGAAGATAAGGATGATACTTTGAATGTAGACATTGAAGCTTTAGTTTGTATAGAGAATATTGATGAGATAAAGATATATAAGTTAGAGAATTATATTCCTGAAAATTCTAAAAGGTTGGTTGTTTAGGTGGTTTGTTTTTCTAGCCATCTAAGTGTTGCAACGCCTCCTCTAGAGTGTCCTATTAATATTGAGTTAGAATTAGGATTTATTTTAGTTAGTTCATCCATCCATTCATTAATGTCTGGATCATTTGCATTTGGTAGGGCAGGGGCTTTGTATTCTAGGCTTTTTTGTTTGATTTGGGTTTCTAGCCATGGATACCACTTTTGTGTTGGGTTAGCATCTTTACCTTGTATTAAGATTATATTCATAATAGAATTTGAAGGTTTAAGATTTATAAGGGTTTTGGAGGGTATGGGAGTGTTAATATTTATAAATAAATAAAATTAGAGATAATTAATGAGTTTAGTAAAGCTGATTATGATGTAGATGAGAAAATACCTTTAATGTATCAGATGAGTGAAGTTAGAATAACTTATGATGTAAATTACCTAATTTATTTAATTAAGTTATTTATTAAAAATAAGATTTGGCATAATGCTCTTTATTGTTTTATTGGTGTAAAATTAATTGAACCTGATTATAAAGATTTAGAAAAATATGAAAAACAAATATTTTCAAAATTTCCATATTCTAGTAGTAATTGTTTTAATTTATTATTTCCACTTTTAGTTCCAATATTAATTTCTTTAGAATAAATTAAAGCTACATGGTATAAATTTTCAAGTTTATTTGTATCTTCAAACATATTACTACTAATCAATTATAATTTATAACCTTTCTTAAAGTGTATAAAAAAAACTTTAAAGTTTTTTGACTACACTTTTATTAATTTTCAAGAAAGAATTTTTCATTTTTTAAATAACTAAAAGAAAAAAATAATTTAATTTAATATTGACCTAATCCTGGACCAAGTGGACTCTTATAAGCTACTCCACTATCACCTGTACAAGGATCATTTGAAACTTCTTGAATTATTGCAAAACTGCCCCAAATAACCGGTCCAATTTCTACAAAGTCTGAATCATACCAAATTCCGCCAATTAAATTAGCATCTGCAGGAGCTGCTACAATTTTAACAAAATAATTCCAATTACAACTCTCACCATCTAATTCATAAGTTCCAGATTGATGATTTGTAACCCATGCTCCAGAACCAATATAAGAACTAAATCTTAAATGTCTATCTAATAAACCATCTCCATCACAATCTTTATTGCTTAGCCATGCATCATTCCATTTCATAGCAAGTGAATCATCTTTATAATCTTGACACCAAGCTACATCTCTATATGCATCACAATATAATCCATTAAATAAACGAGCTTGATAATTATAACCCCAATCATCAAATCCAACTCCAATAACTTCTCCAGCTGAATCCAGTAATTCACCACTTTGAATAGTAGTGCATGTATTTTTTTGACCTTTATCGATACTAAATACCATTCCAATTGATACAAATCCTAACAAAAATATAGTAAAAAACAATATAAGTTTTTTCATTTTTTATGATAACCAAAATTAATAAAATAAAAGTTCAACTTTTGGTACACACGCATGAATTCCAGAATTTATCTAGTTATGCTAAAAAGTGGTTTTTTTTTCACATATTTGGTCTCAAAAGTTAACATCCATAATTTATTTTAAATTTTCAGATTCTATTCTATTTCTTCCATTTTTTTTAGCTAAATATAAAGCAATATCTGCAATTTTTATAATCTTTTTCTTTGAAACATTAGAATCAACTTTAACTGAAGTAACTCCAAAACACATCGTTATTTTTCCAAAGCTTGATTTTTCATGTTCAATATTTAAATCTTCAATTTTCTTTCTTAATTTATTAGCTAAATGTAATCCTCCTTCTAAGTCGGTATTTGGTAGCATTATAATAAATTCTTCACCACCATACCTTGCAAGAACATCTTTAGACCTTTTAATATTATTAAGTATTGATGAAGATATATTCACTAAAACATCATCTCCTTTAACATGACCATAAAAATCATTATATTGTTTGAAAAAATCTATGTCTCCCATAATAATTGTTAGATTCTCATTTGTTCTTAATGCTGAATTCCATTCTTTATTATATTCTTCATCAAATTTTC
This sequence comes from Candidatus Woesearchaeota archaeon, assembly GCA_027858315.1. NCBI lineage: Archaea > Nanobdellati > Candidatus Woesearchaeota > Candidatus Woesearchaeota archaeon. The sequence goes on along the minus strand of JAQICV010000015.1, from coordinate 14,713 downwards.
TTCTATTATAAATTTGTGTCAATGGGTCAATATTTGACATTTTTTCAAGTTCTTTTTGATACCTCTTTTTATCTGTAACATCCGTAGCAATAGTTACCGCATGATCTACATTACCTAAATCATCTTTTATTGGATATATAACATAATCAAACACTTTACCTTTAATTAAATCGGAAGTCTCAAATTTTCTTTGAGTTTTATCATGGAAAACTACCATAACATTGCAAGGATTCTCTTTTGAATGTTTATTTTTACAGAAAGGATTATTTCTTATTTCTTTATCTAAACTTCCGATATGTTTAAAATTACTATATTTAAGTTTATGATTTTTATCATGTATCATAATCAAATTTGGAGAAAAAGTTAAGAGATCTTCAAATAGTTTTTTAGACTCTTGAACTTTTTTTGTCTTTATTTTAATTTTATTTGCCAAGCCATCATTAATTGAGCCATAAATAAATCCTGCGATTAATCCTATAAATATTGGTAAGATATATATTAGAGGATTAAGTAAAATTTCTCCAGTTGAAATCATTCTAAAATTAAATATAGCCATAAAAAAGAAAAAAATACTTGTTAAAATTGAATAGAGATATTTATTAGCAATTATCATATATAATAAAATAACTCTTATCTTTTAAACCTTTTACTTTCTTCATCAAAATATTTATAAAGTCCTACAATTTATTTTTAGTATAAAAATGGAATTAAAAAAAAATGATTTAATTGAGATTGAATACGATTTGTATGCAAATGAAAGATTGTATCAAACAACAGATACAAAAAAAGGTAAAGAAGCAAATATTAAAGCAGAAAAATTTGAGCCTCAATTAATGTTTGTAGGACATGAATACATGTTAAAAGCATTAGATGACGATTTATTAAAAGGTTCAAACGACCAAGAAAAAACTTTAGAACTCTCAGTTAAAGAAGCTTATGGACCTAGAAAAAAAGATATGATTAAAGTATTTCCTAAATCAGCTTTTGATGAGCACAAAATGAGACCTGTAGTAGGTGTTGTTTTTGATTTCAATGGTATGTATGGAATGGTAAAATCAATTATAGGTGGAAGAATCATGGTAGATTTTAATAATCCTCTTGCTGGAAAAGAAATTAAACTTGTCTATAAAGTTAAATCTAAAATTGAAGATGTTGCAAAAAAAGTAACTTTTGTTCTAGAATCAGTTTTAAAAATTCCTAATAATATGTTTAAAGTAGAAGTTAAAGAAAAAGATTTGATTTTAAAAATTCCAGAACAATTACACATGTTAAATGAACAAATTACTAAAACTATTGATGAATTAGTTGTTGAAGCAAAGAATTACTCTTTAAAAATAGAAAACTTTAAAAAGCAGTAAAGTTCTAATTTTATATAAAATATTTTTATGTTTTTGAAAATGGACAGTATTATTAAGAATGCACTCTCAAATGCAAATGCAGACAAGGTTTCTGTAAGCAATAAAGACGATGAAGAATTGATGACAATTCTTAAGCAACACCAAGCTAGAATCAAAGTAATTGGTATTGGTGGTGGAGGAAATAATACTTTAGATAGGATTTCCGAAATTGGTGTTGATGGCGCTAGAACTATAGCAATTAATACAGACGCTCAAGATTTAATTGAAACTAATGCAGATAAAAAAATCTTAATTGGAAAAGAATTAACTAGAGGTTTAGGTGCAGGAGCAGTTCCTAAAGTTGGTGAAGAAGCAGCAAAAGAATCTGAAAGTGATATTAAAGAGTCTCTAAAAGAATCTGATATGATTTTCATTACTTGTGGTCTTGGTGGAGGAACTGGTACTGGTGCAGCCCCATTTATTGCAGAACTTGCTAAGAAAAGTGGAGCATTAGTTGTAGGTGTTGTTACAGTTCCTTTTGCAATGGAAGGTTCAAGAAGATATGATAATGCAATGATTGGTCTTGAAAAAATGGAGAAATTTGTCGATACTCTAATTGTAATCCCTAATGAGAAACTTTTAGAAATTGCTCCAAATTTACCTCTACATACTGCTTTTAAATTAGCAGATGAAGTTTTAACTAATGCTGTTAAAGGTATTACTGAATTAGTAACTAAAAATGGTTTAATCAATTTAGACTTTGCAGATATTAAAAATGTAATGACTGATGCAGGTCTTGCAATGATTGGTTTAGGTGAGTCTGATTCAGAAAATAGAGCAGATGAGAGTGTTGAGAGAGCATTAAATAATCCTCTACTTGATGTTGACTTAAAGAATGCAACAGGAGCTTTAGTAAATGTTACTGGTGGTTCTGATATGACTCTTGAAGATGCAAGAAAAATTGTTGCAAAAGTCTCTGAAACTCTAGAAGAAGATGCTAAAATTATTTGGGGAGCTCAAATAATGGATGATCTAAATAAAGTAATTAGAACTATGGTTGTAATAACTGGTGTAAAATCTGAACAAATCAGGGGCAGGAAAAAAGCAAATAAAGTCTCCGAAAATGTAGATGATGAATTAGGTCTAGAATTTATTAGATAAATTCTAAACAGTTTTTTATTTTATTCTTCGAAATATTTTAAATTTTAATATAATAATGTGATAAATATTTTAAGAATGATTAAAAATTTATTTTATTTTATTTTATAAATAATAATAAGCTTTAAAAAGCAAAATCTATTTTTAATATATAAATGGCGATCGCAAAAACACTAAATGATATGAAAAGAGTTTGGAAAGTAACAAAGAAGCCTACTAAAAAGGAATATTTTCAAACATTCAAAATTGTATTGATTGGTTTAGTAATTGTAGGATTGATTGGTTTTTTTATAGCAATGCTCTGGCAATCACTTTTAATTGGATTATTTCCGCAATAAATAAAAATGGAAACTATAGTTGAAGAACACGAATACTACATTATAAGAACAGTTCCAAGTAAAGAGGATAAATTTATGGATGCTCTATACAAAGTTTTGGAAAAAAAAGAAGATTCAGGTATTTATGCTTTATTTAGACCTGAAACTGTAAAAGGTTATGTTTTTGTAGAAACTAAGAGTTTAAATGCTGTTGTTGATGCAGTAAGAGGAGTTCCAAATAATAAAGGAGTAATTAGAACTCCTGTAAATTTTCTTGAACTTGAAAAATACTTTGAAAAAGAAGGAGAACAAATACTTGTAAATGAAAGAGACATTGTTGAAATCGTCTCAGGTCCTTTCAAAGGTGATAAAGCTAAAGTTATAAGAATTGTTCCAGGTAAAGAAGAAGTGGTAATTGAGCCCTTTAATATGCCTGTACCGATTCCAATTACATTAAGTATTGATGACATAAGAGTGATTGAGAGTGAGGCAGATAAAGATGAGTAAAAAATTAAATAAATTTGAAATGACAAGATTATTGTCCGCAAGAGCATACGAACTTGAAAGAGGAGCAAAAGCTGAAGTTGAGATTACTAAAAAAGGAAAAGTTTTATCTAAAGACTATGTTGAAGTTGCTCAAAGAGAATTTGATGAAGGAAAATTAAGTCTTGATGTTTTCGATATCGAATAAATTTTTCCCAAAAACTTATATATTATATTAAATCTATTCTATTATGAATATAATTAGTAGAGATAATTTTAAATTTGAATTTTTAATTGAAACTTTAGATGACTTATGGATTTTATCACAATTCATTATTCCTTTAGATAAAGTTTCAGGAAAAACTGAACGAAAAGTAAAAATTGGGTCTGAAACAAATTATAAAGTCGTTAAAAAACTAATTTTTGTAGAATTAAAGATAAATACAGTAAAATTTGAAAATGAACAGTTAAGATTAACAGGTATCATTCAAAATGAAACTGAATTTACTGCAGTTGGAGCAACTCACACTCTAAGTTATTCTCTAGGAGATAAAATAGAGATAAAAAAAACTTCTATACTAAAATTTGAAGAAAAATTAATAAAAAATGCAATTGAATCTAAAAACTCTCATAATCTTCTAGTCCTTTTAGATAAAGATGAACTAATTGCTTCCGAATTTAGTGAAATTTCATTTAAAGTTTTATTTCAAGAAAAAGGTCTTGGATCAAAGAAATATAATGATGAACAGATAAATGAAGAAGAGCAAAAATTTAAACTAATACAAGATTTACTAAAAAGAAATTATTCAAAAATTATTTTTGCAGGACCTTCTCTATTCAAAGATAAACTTCAAAAATATATTAAAGATAAACTTGGAATTGAGAGTTTATCCATTTCATTTCCTGATGTAAATTCCAATTCAGTACAAAAGGCAATAAAAAAAATAAATGAAAGTGGAGTTCTAGGTGATTCTCAATTATCTCATGAAAATGAATATATTTCTAAACTTTTAGAAAATATAAACAAAGATGCAAAATTCTCTTATGGTTATGATAATGTTTTAGAATCAGTATCTACTGGGTCTTGTGATGTATTTATGATTACTACAAAATTAATTGATAAAAAAAAGGAAGAAAATTCTTATATTGAATTAAATGATATCATGCGTAGTGTTGAGCAAATAAATGGAGAATTAGTGATTATTAATTCTAAAAATGAACCTGGAAAAATTTTAGATGGGCTTGGGGGAATTGGAGCTATATTGAGGTACTAGGAGATGGAATTTAAAGATATAATATTCTTATCTGTATTAACTTTGGGAACAACATACATAATATCAACAAACACTTTAAGTTCAAGAAGTGATGTTTTAAATTATTTTAAAAATAATAATAGGAATTCTATCTATTCTGAAAAAAATAACGATGAAAATCCTAAAATTAAGTTTGCTTTTATTGAAAATAATATTAATGGGAAAAGAACAACAATAAGGAATAGTTTAGAAATAAATCAAGTCAATTTGCCTAGAGTTCATCCTAATTATGATTCAAATATTATTGTAGAAGAATTTCATGGTAAGGGTCTTGCTAGAACTTTAAGAGTTAAAGAAAAACTTCCTACAATCCCTTCGATAGGATATTGGGAAGATGAAGAATACTATTTTGCAGATAAATTATTATATACTAAAAGAAAAGCAAATCTATTATCTAGAGAAAGTGAGATTGAAGGGATATTAGATAGAGACAATTCAACTATTATTACAGATTCAGACAAAGAATATGTCTTAGTTAATAATAATGGTTATTTTAAATATATATTAAAAAAATAATTTATAAATTTTTTAAGAATTAAAAGAATAATTATTCCTCTTTTGAATTTATTCAAAGTGGTTAAAAAATTATATTAATTTTTTATTCTTCAGTTAAAATCATATCGTTTAAGATTTTTTCTTTTAGAGCAACATGACTCATATAACCACCAAAAGGTCTTGCAACAGTTTTTTGTGATTTATTTAATTTTCCAAACTTCTTATTAGTCATTCTAGGAATTCCTCTAAGTGGTTTTTTAGTTACTGCGCACTTAGCAATTTGTCTATTTCTTTGTCTATAATGAGTTCTAGTCTCAGTAGTTACTCTAACTTTAACTCTTCGAAGTCTTCTACTCTTTAAAAATCCAGCTACCATACTTAAAAAAAACATTAATTCCTTTATAAAGTTTATCGAATCACGGGTGGTTTGTATGACTTATTCGGTGATGAAAAATTGAAGAGTATTAATTTTCAAATTATTATATTTAACAATAACAACAAAACTTTATAAATGTAGTTTTTAGATAATTCTTAGATGAATAGAGTAAAAAAAGCTCAAATAAGTATTTTTATTATAATCTCAGTAATTTTAATAATTGGAGCAATAACAATATTTACATATAAATCAAATGATTTTGTTATTTTCTCTGATGAAAAAAGTTCTTACAAAGTAGAACAATTTGTTGAGAGTTGTATTGAAGATCAAGCAAAAGCTGCTATAAAGCAAATAGGATATCATGGTGGTTGGTTGTATTCTAAAGAGATGATATATACTGATAGGTCAATGCCTGATGTATATAATAAACAAGCTGAAGGTTTAAATTTTCTAGAAAGAACTAAAATGCCTTATTGGTATTATTATGATGATTCAAATGAAGAGTTCAAATTTAATATTCCTGAATATGATACTGAAAATGAATTCTCTATTAAAAATCAAGTTAAAAGATATGTTGAAGAGAATTTAGAAAGGAATTGTCTAGAAAACTTTCAAACTTTTGAAAATATTTATGAAATAGAATATGAATCAAAAGACATAAAAGATAATTTATTTGTTGAGTTTGATAAAGATGAGATTATTATCGGTTTAGATTTACCAATTAAAATTAGAGAACTCGCATCTAGAGATAGTGAGAATATTGACTACATAAATTTTTTTGAAGTAAATTTGGAAAATAAACTATATATTCCTTATAATTTAGCATTAGATATAACCGTTTCAGAATCTAAAAGTTCATTTATTGAGCATAGGATTTTAAGTTTTTTAAATCCATTCATGACTACAGAAAATAGGGATATGCTTCCTCCATTTTATGATTTTAGAGTAGAACCTGACTTTGAAGTTTGGGAAGTAAGAAAAGTTGAAAAAATAACTAAACAAATTGTTAGTTCAAATATAGGACTAATTCAATTTTTAAATACTGACTTTAACGAATATGAACTTCCTTCTGATTTAGATGATAGTGAATTTGCAAGAGGTTTTGTGAGTATTTACACTAAAGATTATCTCTCGGAGAATAGTGTAGTAAAAGATGTAAATTCTAAGATTTTTCATAGTTATTCAGATTATACTGTAAATCCAACTTATGAGGGTTCATTATTTCCAACATATTTTAGATTATCTCCAACTCTTGGAAATGTAATACTCCAACCTAAATCAACTTCAGTAATAAATTTCATTCCTATTTTTTTCACAGAATATAATGCAGTTTATGAAATGACAATGCCTGTAAAATTTGAGATTGAAAATTCTCAGAATCCTAATGACGATTTCGTATTCAATCTAATTATTGAAACAAATATTGACTACAATAAACCTCTTGCAGAGAATTATGATGCTACAGAGATTAACACAAATAATCTAAATTTAAATTCAGGTGGAAGTTTAATTTGCGACCAATCACAATTTATTTCAGACTTTGTCTATCTAAATATTTCAGACCCTGTAGTTTATGGTCTAAGAACTTCTGATGATGAACCAAAAGTAGGAGTAGAAGATGCAATAGTTAGTTTTGATTGTAAAGGACTCTCGAAATGTTATATAACTCAAACACAAATCAATGGAGTTTATGCTTCAGATAATCAATCAATTTTAAAATTCAGATTACCTACAAATTGTAATCCTGGAACATTAGAAGTATACAAATATGGTCATAAAAAATTAGAAATACCTTATCTTGACCCTAAAGTAAATGAACCATTATATTTGGGAGAATATGAACTACCTTCAAAGAAAAAATTATCCATCGAGATTAAAATTATTGGTTCAACAGAATCAAGAAGAAGTAGTGGTAGAACTCTAACAAAAGATGAAACTGGATTCATTATATTTTCAAATACTGATGATGAAGATATTGTTGAAATAATTGAAATAACAATGGAAAATCAATATGATTTAGAATTAGAACTAACTACGGGAAAATATGACATTCAAGGATTCATAACCTACAACAATCAAATAATTATTCCTGAAGAGAATATGGCTGGTGCAACAATTCCTCAAATGAATTTAAGTTCTTGGATTTCAGGAGGAGTAGAGGTAAAAGATTTTGAAGTAATAAAAACGGAGTTATTAGGAATGAATACTATAACTATATATATTCAAGAAATTCCTATTCCTAACAGTTTAAACAGTCTTCAAACAAGTTCAGAAGTAATAAGTAACTTGGATACTATAAGTGATAAACCATCATTTAGTTATGAGAATTAATTTATTATTTTTTAGTTTGAAGAATTAATTTTTTTATTTTATTTTATCCAAATTTTTTCATCAATACTCTTTTTTCAAAACCTAATATTTTATTTCTAATCTCTTCAAGATCTTCTTCATATTCTATATTCTTCACTTTAACTCTTTTAATATTTTTAATATTAGTCTCTACATATTTCAAATCATCTTTTGAACAAATAAGAGAGATTGGCCCAACTTTCTTAATAATATCTGATAAGAATTTTTCTTTAATGGCATCATTAATCTCAAAGATATTAACAAAATATTCAACATTTTTTTGATTCTCATCAATTAAAAAGAAATCAGTAGGATTAGTAATTAAAAGAGAACAATCTTTAATATTTTCATCATTTAGTCTAATTGGTAATATATAATTCAGATTAGGATTTCTCATCTCTTCTTTAACTAAAGTTAAATAATAAATTGTTCCTCTATCAACTTGTGAGATTGTATTCATATCAACAAAATATGAATTAACATTACTTAAATTTGGAGTTCCAATAATTTCTGTTGCAAGAATTCCTTCATAAACTGAAACATCAATTTCCTCTCTATGATAATCTGGAACTTGAGGTTGTTGTTGTACTTCTTCTCTATAAACTTCTTGCTTAACAGGTTCATCAAACATATTTCCAAAACCAAAACTCTCATTATTTTGAGATTGTTCTTGACTAGAATAAGAATTCAAATCTTTTTGTTCTTCAACATACGGTTGTTGTTGAACAACTCCTTGCTCTACAACTCTCTCTTCTCTTTGAGGAGGATTAGTATTACTTAAATTATTATTAATAATTGTATCTGCAAGCATACCCATTGCACTTTTCTTCTCTCCATTTGAGTTATAACTACTTCCTGAAAACATATTGTTATTTCCTCCCCCTCTATTGCCTTGATTAAAGCTTGATTCATCACTACCTGTGATATTATTCATTAAACTTGAAATTTTCTCTTGTTCTTTACTTTGAGACCTTTGAGAACTTGTATTTAAATCTATATTCTTTAGTTTTTCTAAAAAAATATCTTTTTCTTTAGTTTGTTCAGAAATAATTCCTGCAAAAGGATTATCAATATTTTGTCTTGCTGAATTTTCAATATCTAATGTTTCCCAATTAATTTTTTCATCAAGAGATTTTTGTAGTTGTTTATCAAAATAAATTATGTCTAAGTTTTTATCAACACCCAATTTATCTAAAAGTGGAGAATAGAAATTTTGTGTTAAGATAATACCATCAATTTTATCAATATTTTCTAAATTTGTAATAAACTCTTTAATTTCACTATCATTTTTCAAAAGTAAATATCTAGGATTTACTGACTCATCATCAAAATTATCTCTAATAGTTAAAATTGAGACTCTATCATAATTATTTGTAGACTTATTAATAACAAAACCATTATCTGAATAATTAGTAAAATGATTCTCAATTAAAGAAACATTAATTATTTTAAAATTACCTTTATTTGTGATATAACACTCAATTAGAGCATCTTCAATATGTTTAGTTTTTTTATTAATTAACACTAAATCTTCATTTGTTAAAATATTTTCTTTTATTTCTATCTCTTTTTCAACTAATCTATTATGTTCTCTAATAATTGCAAAATTTTGCTTATTCTTAAAAAATTTAAAATTCTCTCCTCTAGAAATATAAAACTCACTACCTAAATTATAATTAAATGGTATATTTTTTTGAAATCCATAATTTGCAGAAAGAATTAAAGTATCACTATCTTTTTTTAAGAAAACTTGCTTATACATCTCCTCAGTCTCATAAATCTCAATTTGAAAATTATCAATCCTTGGAATTCTTAATTTATTAGCTTTAAGCTTCAAATATTCTCTAATTAAACCTTTAATATTTGAAAGCATAGCACCTTTTTCAATATAATAATTAGTAATTGAAAAACTCTCAGTTCTAAGAGTTAAATTAAATTTAGTATTAGAAACTGAATTCATAAAATTATAATCTTTTAATTTAACATCCATGTAACTATCAGAAATTTTATTCAAATTCTCTTGTATTTCTTTATAGAAATCTCCAATCAAATTACTATCTAAAGCAGACAAATTTTCTTCAACAATTGAATCATAAGTCTGAGAATTTGAACCTTTCAGTTTTTCGAGAAGTTCAGGAACTCTACTATTCTCAAAAGAGTTTAAGATAATCTCTTTTGTAATAATTACTTTTTTAATGTTCGAAAACTGTTTATTTAAATTATAATAGATAACTGAGTTTTCATTTCCAAGAATTTGTGTGTTATTTTCCATATATAAAAATTAGATTTTGTATTTTTAAATATTTGTTTTCACCGCCATATTGTATTTTAGAAAATTATATAAATAATCTAGTGTTAGTTTAGTTATGAAAATCAAAGAACTATTGATTAAAAGTCAAACTGATATGGATATTAGGAAATCGATTTTAATAAATAGATTAGAAGTATTAATTGGTATGAAAAATTCTAGAGAAATAGAAGTAGTAGGAGAAAAACCTGAAAACTTAGATTTTAAAGAGAAAGAAACTTATCGAATTTTAAGATATCATTCTTTAAGCATAGATCCAAAATACACCTCATTATCTAAAAGAATATCTTATACTCAAGATAAAATACTTGACATAGATCAAATTGAAATTCTTAATCAATATTCTGGAAATAAAATGGCATATCATAGACTTAATAATAAAAAAACAAAATATTCTCAATCAGATGTTTTTCCTTTATTAACATACTCATAAATCAAATAAAATATAAATGCCAATGTAAAATATAAATCTGCAATATTAAATATAAATAAATATTTTAAAGAGATGAAATCTCTAACATAACCATAAAATATCCTGTCAAAAGTATTTCCTAAGATTCCTGCTACAAAAAATACAAATATTAATTTCAAATTTTTATTGTTAATAAAATATTTATATAAGTATAAAATCACAAAAAGAACAATTACACTCAAAACTATGACAAATAAGTTATAATAAAGTACATTAGAGAATATTCCAAATGAAGACCCATAATTTTTAGTATAATTCAAAGAAATTAAAAAACCTTCAAAAAAACTCTTATCTGTAAATATAAATTTAGTAATTAAATCAATAATTGTAAGAAAAAATATAATTAAAGAAATTTCAAATAAAGTGTATTTGTCTTTTTTCATTAAAAAAAATATTTATATACTACTTTATAAATATATATCTTAGAAAAAAGTGAAATTTCCAAAAATCGCAAATATTACTGTATCTTTTTCATGGGTTTTCATGATAATTGTAGGAGTTTTTTTCATAGTATTAGCTTATAATATTATTGATGAATACAAGGAAAATGAAGACTTAAAATTTCAAATTGAATTAAAAAATACACTTAGAAATATATTCAATAATTTTGGAAGAACTGCTGGAACTGAAGAGAGTTCTATAGCTCCAATAGGAAACATATTCAGGGATAGTGAAGTTGAAATACTCTGTGAAGGAGGATTTTCGATACTTTCAATAAATGGAGAATATGATGTGAACAATGATTTTTTAAAAAATTATCCTACATTTATGACTAAAATCAATAAAAAAAGCATTGACATGACTTATGTTGCAGTTGAAAATTTTAGAATGCCATTTAAAATAACAAATGTTTTAGCAATTGTATCTAAAAAGAATATGATAATTTTCGATACAAATACGCAAATAGGTATAGATTTAGAAAAAAAATTTAGAAGAGGTGCATATGGTAGTTTAACTTTTGAAGGAAGAGACTTATCTAATGTTGAAAGTGTAATACTTGAGAATATAAAAGATGATATTGATGAAAAAAATTTGGACTCTATAGTTTTTGTAACAGACACCTCAGAGAATATTTATATTGATGAATTAAATCTAGATGAAATAAAAATTGATGCCCAAATAATCAGAATTGAAACAGAAATAAATAATCGTGGAGGAATAATAAATTTTTATGGTAAAAATAATTTACATACTCAGTATCCATTTTATGATATGGATGAATCTTTAACTCTACAAACTATGGCAGTATTCTCTTCAGCTCAAGCTTTTAATTGTTCATATCAAATGTTAGATAATTCAATTTCAAATGTTTATGATTTTTATATAAATAAATCGGAGTATTTTTTAAAACAAGACTCTCCTATTTGTACAACTTCAATGATTGGTGCTACAACATTTTCAAAACAGAAAGTGTATTATAGTAATATGGTAGATAATTTGAAAGATATAGAAAACCATATAAATACCAATTTCTTTAATGACATAGGAGAACTTAATAATATAATTAAAGAACTAGAACTAAATCACTTATATGTTGAAGATAGTAATTGTCCATTAATATATTAATTATTTTGTTTTAAAAAAAATGATGGAAAAAGTAGATGCAGAATTTGAATTGTTTGTAGAACGAATAAAAAAAGGAAGAGAACTCAATATAGTAAATATTAGAAAATCTTACGAATTTGCTAAGAAAGCTCACACAGGCCAACTAAGACAAACTGGAGAACCTTATATTACGCATCCACTTGAAGTAGCAAAAATAGTTTATGACTATGGTTTAGGAGAACCTTCAGTAATTGCAGCCCTTTTACATGATGTAGTAGAAGATACTCCTATAAAACTTGGAGAAATAAAAAAAAACTTTGGTGATGAAGTAGAATTATTAGTTGATGGTTTAAGTAAAATTAATATGTTTACTGAGAGTCGTGAAGAAAAAAGTGCGGAGGCTTTAAGGAAAATTTTACTTGCATCTGCAAAAGATATTAGAGTTTTAATAATTAAACTTTGTGATAGACTACATAATCTAAGAACACTCGAAGAACTTCCAGAATCTAAAAGAGAAAGAGTTGCAAGAGAAACAATGTTAATTTATGCTCCAATTGCTCAAAAAATAGGTATCTATTCTTTAAAATGGGAACTAGAAGACTTATCATTTAAGTATAGGAACCCTGATATGTATCAATTAATTAAATCTAAAATTAATATGAAAAGAAAGGATAGGGAAGGAATTGTTCAAAAAGCAGTAGTTGAAATCAAGGAAGTGTTAAAAATGGAAGGTATTGATAACATCTTAGCTCTTGGTCGTCCAAAAAATTTTTTCAGTATCTATAAAAAAGTAAAAGACAAGGCTAAATCTTTTGAAGATTTATACGATTTATATGCTGTAAGAATAATTGCAAAAGATATATCTGAATGTTATACAATTTTAGGAGTTTTACATGATCAATTCCAAGCTTTTCCGGATAAATTAAAAGATTACATTGCAAATCCTAAAGCAAATGGATATCAATCAATTCATACAATTGTATATTCAAGAAGTATTAAATGTCCAGTTGAAGTTCAAATAAGAACTGAAGAAATGCACAAACTTGCAGAATTTGGAATTGCAGCGCATTGGAAATATAAAAATCTGAAAGAAGATAAAAAATTTGAGAAAAAAATATCTTGGTTAAGAGAAGTTTTGTTATGGGAAAAAGAACACAAAGATAATTCTGAATTTTTACATCTTCTAAAATATGATTTCTTTCAAAATGAGATTTTTGTATTTACACCTAAAAATGAGATTATATTTTTGCCAGATGGTTCATCAGTTTTAGATTTTGCATATGCAGTTCATACTGAAATTGGAGATAAAGCATACAAAGCAAAAGTTAATGGAGCAATAACAACTATTGATAAAACTCTAAAAAATGGAGATATTGTTGAGATAATTACAAATAAATCTGCTAAGCCAACAGATAAATGGTTAAAATTAGTGAAAACTTCTAAAGCAAAAATTAAAATTAGAGATAGTATGAATCTTAAATTCAAGAAAACTCCTGATGATAAAAAAGAAGAAGTTAATTTTGAGACACTAAGATCAAGATTAACAAGATTAAATGAATTCAAAAAAGTAAGAAAAGGTGGATGTTGTAATTTGAATTATGGTGATCATGTTGTAGGTGTTGTAGGAAAGAATGGTGAATTAGTTGTACATAATGCTAGTTGTGATAATAGTAAATACACTGTTAGTAAAAAAATACCACTTAATTGGATTCAAGAAAGAAAGAAAGAAATCGAAATTTTCATGATACTAAAAGATAGATTTGGTTTATTAATTGACATTTTAAATGTATTCTCAGATTTCAATTTAAATGTTTCAAAATTAAATACTAGAATTCAAAAAGATGGAAGTGTAAAAATGGATTTAAAAGTAATTGATGGTCCTTATATGGATAAATTAGTTGAAAGATTAAATGGACTTGAAAGTGTTGAGAATGTAAGAGTTTCAAGAGGAATTTTCGGATAATTTTTTCACATTTTTAGAAATTTTTATAAAGTAGCAGAATAATTTTTTTATATGAATACAAAGATAAAGGAGATTTTAAAGATTTGTGATGAGTTTCTTAAAATTCCTTCAGTTGTAGGTTATGAAAAACCATTTTTAAATTATCTTGAAAAAAAAATCAAAAAATTAGGATATGAAACTCTTTTAAAAAAAAATTACTTAGTAATTAAACCTAAAAATAATGTTGATTCTAGATATTTATTCTCAGCACACATTGATAGACATGGACTAATTTTAAATGACTCCAATAAAGTAGAATATGGGGCTTTTTATTTAAAGAAAAAATTAGACTTAAAATTCAAACCTGAAATAAATGAGGAAAAAGAAAAAGATTTATCAAATCATCTAAAAGTTAATAGAGTAAATTTCGAATTTAGTGATGAGTATTTGAAATTTGAGGACTTTGATTTGAAATTTGAAAAAGAAAATACTGTATCTTATATTGAGAAAATAGCTTACAGGTATGTAAATGATTCAGTTTTTTCATACGATTCCAATACTGGCAAAAAACTTTCTAAATTTAAAATTTTAAGATATAATCAAAATTTCAGAGAAAAT
>JAQICV010000014.1 GCA_027858315.1 Candidatus Woesearchaeota archaeon | reverse complement strand
CAACTAAATCATCTCATACATATAAGTCTTGTGAAATAGATAGACAATTCAATAAAACTGTTGTTCATCATATAGTTACAGATTTTTGATATTCTCAAGATATTCTTCATACATTTATGCTATTGTTTTGAAAACTTATAGTTGGGACTAATCAGAAATTATGTATTAAAACTAAATCTGAAGAATCAGAACTTCATACACTAACTGTTCACTTTCAAAAAGAATGTATTACTCATCAATCACTAAATATACCTCATCAACTTGGCATTAGTAAATCTCATGTAATTTCTCATCACGAAGCATAAATAGTTCATCTAAATAATGCACTACCATCACTTGCTTTTAAATCAAATGTATTAACTCAAGCTCAATATCCTCTTATTCAATTTGTATCAAATACAACTCAGTTTGTAGGATTTGTTCAAACTGACATTACTCAAGCAGACAGCCAATTTTGATATTGATTACTAGAATTTAAAGCGCTATATCATCTTCCTGCCCCTGTTACTTCATTAACTGTTGTTTTATTATAAGTTGTTCAGTCTGCTAAATCATCTAAATCTCCAGTAAGTCCTCATATATTTATACTTGCAGCATCTATTTGATTAACTGTAAGTGTATTAGAAGCAATTTCATTAGCAGTTATACTGTTAGCTGCAATATTATCAGCTGTTATAAATACTGATTGTGAGCTTGTACCAAATGCTTGATATTCTGCTTGTTTTCAACTTATTGTTAAATTAGCTACACATATTAATATCTTATCTAGTCAAACACTATCTATTGCAGTTGTAGTTGTTGAAATAGTAGAAGTAGACAATGTTAAGTAAATATAAGTTACAGCACTCATAGCTCAAGTATTACCACTTATAACTGTATATGTAGTTCAGTCTGCAAGACTTATGTTTCAAGCTGTCCAAGTTACTATATTATAAACAGTTGATGCAAATGTAAGTCAATTAACCCATCAAATAATATCTGTTCAAGTTGGTTCAGGAACAGGGATATTAAATACTGATGTTTCAGCATTTATTTTAAGTTTATTAACTCAAGGAACATCAGAAACATCTACATCAGATAGTCATCATATTATTGGCTGTTCAATTATGTTTTCATAATCTATTATTGATTTCTTTTTTATTGTCATATTTTTTCACTATCATAAAATAAGTAGTCTTCATATAATTCAGGACTTGTAGTTCCATCTCAGCTAGTTAATTCAAATTTTAATTCAATAAAATTCCATTTTCAAATTAATGGAATAGTATCTATAAAATCATTGTTAGTTGCTAATGCTGTAGTTATAGTTCTATGTAAAACAAAACTTCAACTAATATTATATCTGTAATAAATTTTTATACTATCTGTTCAGCTTAACTTAGCAAAAGAATTTCTTATTGCAAGAGAAGTTTTCTCTAAAAACTTAGCTTCTGAGTAAAATACTCTTGTTGTTAGGCTTCAAGTTGATGCGTAAGTAGTAGTTGAAAGTTTATCTATTCAAAATGTCGCTCAATTACTCCAAGATACATATAAATCAGTTCAATCAATAAAAATTGCTCAAACTGTATCTGTTTCACTATTACTTGTTCAATAACTTAATGATAATACATCTGGATAGTTTTTGTTTAAACTTCCCCATTCATAAACTCAACCAATTCATCAGAAAAATACTTTATTTCATAAACTAGCAATAGAATCTTGATTTGTAGAATAATCGCTTAATTGTTTTACTTTAGATACATTATATCAATTTATAGGTCAAAACTCTCAATTTGATATAACATAGTCGTTACCTTGTTTATTTATAATCTGTTCTATATTTAATCAAATTAATGGTATATTTTCAGTAGGTTGAGCACTTGTTCAATCCCGATACCATAACTCAAATTTATTAAAAGTTGGATAATAAATATAAATCTTAATAGCTCAACTTCAAGTGAATAAATACTTAATTTGTCATAAATTATTACTTGTAAATTCTCCTACTGTATAAATTCAAGAAGCAGTTTCAGTATCTATAGCAGTATTACATCATATATGTAAAATATTCATCTTAATAACAAAAGGATGATAATTAGAAGCAGTTATTGTTTTATATAACGAAAATGTCATTGTGTTACTAATACTAGCAACTGCAAATTTATATAAAGATGCAGAAGTAGTAAAATAAAAGTTTCAATTATATTCTACAGCCGATAATATAGCTCCTGTCACAGTAGTGCTATTTTTATACCAAATTCAAGCTGTTTTTCTATATACTCATCAAGAATTTCAAAAAGCTAATATATCTCAATTAGACACCTTTAAAAAACAGTTTATTATTTCTGTTATAACTGTTGTACTATCTTTTTCTAGTGCTTTACTTAATGTAATAGATTTAGGATTTGTAAATATATCTATATTATAATTAGATTGAAAACTATTTGGAATACCAGTAAAGTTATCATCACTTATTCATCAAGAAGCTCATTTAAATATTGGTGCTATACTCATAATTATTTATATTTAGATAAATTAGGTGTTCCTCTTTGTGAAATTCAAGGTTTTCTATTTCATAGTTTCTCTACTAAGTTTGGTAGTTTTTCTAATTCAAATATTCTTTTAGCATTTACTGATTCTTCATCTTTTCCTTGCATTTCTTTAATAAATTGCTTCATTCAATCAGATATTAGATAAAAGTATTTAGATGGTATCTTTCCACCAAATAAATCAGTTAAAGCAGTTGTTGCTGTAACATCAGATAAACTTTTGATTCAATATAATTTAATTGCATTAGCAATAGCAGTTTTTGGAGCAGGATATATAAAATATGAGTCATCAGCTATAAAGAATATAGGATTTGACTCACTTACATTTGTTTCATACCAAGATAAATCATGTTCTTGTAATAATATATCTAAGTTTTTTAGTCTAGCTGGTATAAAATCTCATCAAGCTGTATATTGTATGCTTATGGCTTCAACTTTTGGTGTTCAGTTAAAATTACCAGTTGTTATTTCTGGTAATGTGTATTCGCTTTGGTCTACAATAGTTGTTCCTACTGTTAATATGTCCCAAAAGAATCTTTCTCAAATAGCAGATGTTATATAATCTTCTATCTGATGCATAATAATATTAAAGTCTTGAATAGACTGTGCAGGGAGATATTGATAAACATCTACATTGTTTTGATTCATTGCTCTATCTATATAAGTTTGAACAGTCATATTGTTTTAATTATTTATTATTTTTAGCTTCTTTAGCTTTATTTGCTTCGTTTAATTCTCTTTGCATTTTTAGATTATCTATAATATGATGTTCTTTATATCATAAAACTTTTGTATTCTCTAAATCAATTACAAATTCTCCGAAGTGTTGTAAAGTTTTTGAGTATTCATCTAATTTTTTATATCTAAATAGTTTTTTATTATCTTTACAGTCTTTTATTTCTTCCATAACTTCTTCAAGTGTTTTAAATACTTGAACTTCTCACACATCAGTATAAATTACTGTGTATTTACCTTCTTCTCTATCTTCATCTATATAAGTTGTAGTAACTAGATTAAATTGTTCTCTTAACATTATTTTATTAATTATTAATTAAGTGTAGGTTTTTTAACTTCTACTAATTTTGATTTTATCCATTCAACATCATTCTTTTTATTGTTTGGAACATCATTACCAAATTTTGTTACATATTGTGCATATATATCAGAAACATCAGGTGTTTTAATCTCATCAGTTGGTTTTGTAAATACTTCATTACCTTTTAATTCAGGTGCTTTAGTAGTTTTAACATTTTCTAGTGTCTTTTTTTGTTGTAATAGAGTTATTTGTTCTCTTAATACTTCATTTTCTTGTTCAGCAATAGTTTTTGGTCAAGCTAAACCTCTCTCAAATTCTTTTTGAGTTTGTGGTTTTTGGAAATTTTTAACTCTAGCTACTTCTATAATATCATAGTCTTCTATTTCCTCATTTCTTACCATTTCTTTTGCTTTATACAACGGAACCATATATGACTTACCATATCTATTAACTATTTCGGCAATTTTAACCATAAATTAATATTAAATAATAAATTCCTAACCCTTACAATTAAGTAAGGATTAGAGTTTACTATTTAAACAGCGTTTGTTACTAGTTTAAATACACAAGAAACATTTGTTCATACATTTACATATAATCAACTTGTTCAAGTTACTACATCTGTGTCTATAAATTGACATCATTTTGCAAATCAAGTAGTTGTATCAGCAGGTAAAGTTAAACCTTGCATTATTAGAATATCATCGCTAGCATCTCTTAAAACGATATATTCTCCAGCCGTAGCTGTTTTTTGAATAGGAGTTGCCATATTTTTTTTAGTTAGCAATTAAGGATAGCGATTATGCTACAAATATTTCAAATGTACCAAGGTTTTCAGCTCATTCAGTAAATACAGTAGAACCATATTTAGTCATACCTTTAAGGTAATTTAAGAATGTATTAGCTTGTGTTTCTTGTCATACAAATTGAATTTTTGGTTTAATATTTGAACCAAAAGCGATAGGTTTACCTTGTCCGAATAAACAATATCTAGTATTAACTGCTTCAGACAATAAGTTTGTCCAATATAGTTTAACACCATCTAATGTTCAAGTAAATCAACCTGTAACTATTTTATCCCCATATTCTGTACTTCTAATTAAGTCATCTGACCTACTTAGTAAGTTTTTTTCATAAGGAGAAGTGATTAACCATCTATTGTTAGTAGCTAATCCTGTTGCATTACCTAAGCTATCAACAGCAACATCCATTGCTAGATTAACTTTAGTAATTGCTTCATAGATATTAGCTTTAGTAGCTTTAATTGGAGTTCAAGCACCAAGATTTGTAGTAACATCCATATCCCCATCATCTACTGATAAAGATGCAGAAGCATAGTTACCAAATATTTCTAAATCATAAGCTCTTGAGAATGCTTCTTTAGCATCTTTCATAACTTGTGAATTAGGGTCAATATCCATTTCTTTAAATTCTTCATCAGAAATTTCAGTAGCAAAACCTTTGAATACATTTAAAGTAAATGTTTCGTTAGTTTCTACTAATTTAGTAATAGGTATTTCAGAACTTCAAGTATCCATATCACTAAGTGTTACTTTTGCTTGTCTTCTAAAATTTACAGTTCCATTACCATCAAAAAGTCCTTCAAACTTAGTATCAGCTATCATCATTCAGATGAACGAGTCCATTCTAACTTGTGATTGAAGCATTGATGCCCAAGCTTCACTTTTTTGTAAAGTGTTATTTATTGCCATATTTTTATTATTAGTAATTAATATGGTTTACTCATTATTTGAATTTTACCTTTCCGTATTTACTTGTCATCTTTTGTGTATATTCATTTTGTGCTACCGATGTCATTTTATCAAAAGCATCTATTGATACAGTTGGTAAATTTTCATTATTAGCTTGTCATTTCACAAAAGATTGTCAATAAACTTCTCTATTCTTTTCAATTTCTTTGTCTTTCCTAGAGGCTAGAAGATATTGGTCATCTAATGATAAACCTTTGTATTCTGCCATTTTTTCTTTATAAGAATTAGCTTCTGGATTATTTTTGAAAAATTCTTTTTCTTCATAAAACTTTTCTAATTCTTCCCTAGAATTAGATGGAGCGTCTTCTTTTTTGATAGATTTATTAACTCTCTTTAACTCAACGAGTTTTTTTTCAGCTTTTTCAAGTCTATCAGCTTTTGTTTTAAGGACCATTACTTCTTCCCGACTATATTCATCTTTGTCTTGAGATTGGTCTTGACTTTCTTCGTTTTGATTATCTTCTTGATAATCCTCATTAGTATCTACATCTTCTGTAGTGTCTAATTCTTCTTTGTTGTCTAATTCTGCCATGTTAGATAATTTTTAAGCAAATAATAAGAAATTTTAAAAAGTGTTTCTAAACTTCATTTTGCCTACAACATTTGTTATAAGCAATAGAAATTAGTCTTTTTTTTGTATTGTAATTTTTGTAGCTATCAATTCATCAGGTAATTGTTTTAGCTTAAGTAAATATGTTCTCTCAGCTTTTTTATAGTTAAGCAAGTTTAGTTTCTTTATTTCTTCCATATCTCAGAATATATCATCATTGCTTGGAGTTAATAACACATCTTCAATAGCCTTTATTCTTATATTTAACTCTTCACAGAGTATTTTCCACCCTGCAGAGTTCTTTAAATCATTTAATGCTTGGTAATCTGTATTTTTCATAATTATCCGTTAATATTAGAATCTGGTCAGTTTCTCATTCAAGTTCACACTTGTTGTGCAGAGGCCTGTGCAACTGATACATTTGCAGCAGTATTAGTAGGTCAAGATTGTGCAGATTGTTGTCAAGGTTGTTGCATTGGTTGTTGTTGTAGTCTTGCCTTTTCTTTTATTGCTTCATATCTTTTTGCTATTGCTCTTCTTTTTATAGTATTTTCAGGTAATGTTTGATAATATTCAATAAATATTTCGTGTGTTTCATCTAAATTATCTACTGATAAACCATTCTTTGCTATTTTTCAGTTTTCATTTTCTTTTTGTTTTATAGCTAATTTGAGTATAGCCATTTTATCCATTGCGCTTAATTCATCTATTGTATATGGATATGTTTTTTTAACTCTTTGTTTTGGTTCTCATATATCAAGCATTCTATTTCTTTGTAACACTATTACTTTCCGTGTTTGTCATTCTGCTTGTGCTTCTCATATTTGTTGAGGATATAAAGCCAGTCTATCTAACTTCATTGATTCTCTCTCTTGTTGTATTTCTGCTTTACTTTGTAATTTAAGATGTAACATATCTTCTCATACAAAATCATCTTTTTGGAATACATGGAAATCTTCACTATATCAAGTTTCAAGTGCAAACTCTTTTTTGTCTATACTTTTTAGATTAGCTGCATATTGTCTATACCATAAATACTTCCATCTAAATATTTCTCCCCACATTGCTTGTTTGCTTCATAGTAAGAAACGAAGATTAGCATTCTTTTGAGCCATTTCTCTTTCTCATAGAGTGTTATTTCATTGTCATAATACTCATTGTGTATTTCTATCTATTCAAGTATCTAATATACTTTCTTCTTGTAACCAAACTCTTAATTCTTGTGGTAGTCAAGTTGGAGTATCTTTTTGTACATAAGATATTGTATTATTTATATCTTCATCTTTTTCTACATTTACTGGAATATCTTTACCTTCTAAACTAGGTACAGCTAAACCTGACAAATCTTTTATCTTCTTAGTATTTATTAATCTATCTCCTCACATAGCATTTTTATATGCCATTTTAAGCATTAGGTTGAATAGAATTGAATATGCACTCTGTTTACTTCTAAGTAAATCAAAAGGGCTAATTCACATACTATCTCAAGGCAAGAATGAAAAGTATTTTAATGCTATTGGAAACATTATTTTACTTGGGCTTTTTTCTTCTTCTAAAAATACTGGTTCTAGTTTAGTAAATTTAAGTAATTTTTTATTTCAGTTTCAAGTTACTGCAATATATTTTTCTCACTTAAATATTGTTCAGAATATAGTTACAGGAAATTTCTTGTTTTCTTGTGATTCAAAAGTTGTGTTTTGTTCTCTTGCTGTATCTGTGTTTGATTGGTTTTCATAAACAGTATCTATAATAGTATCTAAATCATTATAGTTTTCATATTTAGACTGTTTCATTTCAAACTCTGTCATCTCTGTTTCTATACCGAAAAAACGATGGTCTTTAATAGTAGGTCATCATTTAGGGTCAAATATATATGCTAATGAATCAACATTGTCTATTGTTGGATGAATAGAAGTGAAATCAAAGTCTCAAGCTGTTTGTATTCATACTCAAGTCATTAATCTGTTTAATTCCCAAGTATAATCTTTAACATCTAAATCCATTTCTCAGTAATCAAACTCAGCACAAATATTAGCGTTTTCTGCTCTTTCTTCATCTCAGTTTTTTCTTTTTGAAAACTCTACAGCTATTTCATTAAGATAATTTATGGCCAATAAAGTTTGTACAGTTGTGTATATTGAATGAACATCAACTCTATCTTCTTCACTTTCTCTTACATAAAGTTTAACATCTTCTCTTCTAGTTGTTCTTTTAGTTTCAATATGATTTTTTCCATAATCAAACTCAGCACTTATTTGATTTAAAATCTTTTCTTCTTTAAGTCAGTATAGTTTCATTTTAAGAAGTTAGTTGTATTTACTTTAATTATAGTCTTATTTAAGTCTTGTCAAGTTTATCTTTTGATATTATTCTGGATAGATATTTTTTGTGTCTTTTCTTCTGTCATTTTGTTAAATGAGATTGCCATATATCTAAAAGCATCAGGTCAATGTGAATCAGTATGGTCAGGTTCATCTATATACTTTCAAATAGACTTTACATACTTCTTATGATAACCTCATAATCTCATTAGTCAGACACTACAGTTTTCTTCATCAAAATAACATCTTGAGAATATTTGTCTAACTTGATTTATTCAGTCAGCAACTGATACACTTGGACATATATCAACATTATGTAATAATTCTCTTGCTGTTGATTCTCTAGTTATTCAGGTAGAAAACTCTGTAACTCTTCAATCATGTGGCAAAATATGCTTTCAATATATATAATCTTTGTTTAATACTTCAAAATTTATTATTTGAATCATACTCATTCCGTTTCATTCAAAATAATCTATTATTCTTATTTCTTTAGAATAAATTTGAATAAACCATATAGCTGTTTCATCTCATCATCAAGCTCCTCATAAATCCCATACTGTATGAACTGGTAAACTTGGCTCATAAGCTACTTTGCATATTCTACCTTGTCTTCTTGATAATCATAGTTCTTTTTCATAATAAGCTCACTCAACAGATAACTCAAAGGCTTCTTTTGGTGTACTTGGATATTCTCTTTTCATATCATCTTTTTGCTCTTCTTCTTTAATCTGATACCATAATATTTGTCATTTAGTGAACTCACATCAAGGATAATTTCTTATAAACCGTTCATCTCATTTAATCTTTTCAAAATATTCTAGTGTTTCTTTTTTAAGTATTTGATTTGATTCTATTTCATAACTAGGCTCTAAATACCAAGGATAAAAGAAAAACTTATAATCCATATCAGATAGCTCTTTTCCTTGTTCTTCATTTTGCATAGCCTTCATACTCTTTTCGTAGAAATCTCCACTCGCTCATTCTGCCGTACTTTCTATTGTTACTTCTTGTTTAGGTCAAATAGCATTTAATGAACCTGTTTTAATCTCTCTAGCTTTCTCAGGATATTTTGCACATATCTTTCAATACTCGCTTATATGTAAATATTGTAGTGTTCAAGAACGAAAAGAAGTACCAACTGATATTGAACAGTTATTATTTTCAAACTTAATCTCTCATTGTCTATCAATTCTAGTTTCAAATAAATCTAATAACCATTTAGGTAAATTATCATAAGCAAATTTAACCTTATTATCATATAAGTCTTTTGCCTTGTCTTTATCTTGTGCTATGATTCAATTAGTATGATAAGAACTAAATAAAGTATCATCTAGCTCATCAATATCTATTAATGTACTAAATCATAGTTGTCTTGCTTTTAATATAATATTCTTTGTATGTTTATTATTATAAAAGTGTGTTTGTGCACCATTTGGGATAAAAGGTATTATATTTCAGTCTTTGTCTTTAATCTTATAAAGAACTCAACTAAATATTCTCCAGTTTTTATCTTTTAATTTAGATTTTATTAGTTCTTTTTCAGTCATTAGTAGATTTTGTTATTATTTATATCATTAAATGCTTCATATAATTCTTTGCTTATTGTTTTTCAAGTATGTGCATAAAAAGGATTAATATAATATGTTTTAACTCAATCTCATTTTAACTTAAACTTTCATACTATTCAAGCGTCAATAAATAAAGGTCTAAGAGCTTTTAATGTTCATATAGGTAATTCTAATACACTAAAGTCTATTCTATTCTTAGAATCCATTGTATGTATTAGTTTGGCTACATAATAATATTTAGCTGTTCAGATTATATCTACTAGATTGTCTAAGTTATATTCCATATTATTTTTAGTAAACTTATATTTTAAATATATTCTATTTTCTATTTTACTTTCTCGCTTTTCTGAGTAATATATCATTATAAAGAGATTAATGGATTATAGCTAATACCATTGTATCTCTTTTTTTGTTGTTGTAAAGTTTATTATATTAGACTTTTAGGGTATATTATATTAGACTTTAGCATTTGCTTGTTTTAAGCTAAGGTAAAATAAAAAGTAGACTTTTGTTTAAAAATCCACTCTTATTCTTATAGGTCATTATAACTTGTTATACATTAATCTATTCCTTGTATTTCTTTCAAAACATCTCAAAGTAAATTAACTGTAACAGTATCTTCTCAAATAGTTTTTAAACTAAACTCATCTCTACTTTTTCTTTCAAGCCATTCTTTACTTGCTTGGTAATCACTCGCATTAATTTTTTTAATCCAATTAACCTTTGCTTGTATGTTTGGTTTCTTTTTTAATCTTTCTTTTCTTTCTCAAAAAGCAGGGTTTTTCTCTATATAACGGTATAAAGTAGCTGGATGTATATCAGCATATAAACAACACTCCTCATCTGTTAAACTATTAGTGAATCAGGCTTCTAATTTCTGCAATACTTCTTTTGTCATTTTAGTAGGAGCAGAATTATCTTTTCTTTTATCTTTAGTCATATTTATTTTATAGTAAATAAGCATTCATTAGGTTGATTATTATGAGATTGACTTCATCAAGCTAAACTACTCTTTTGACTAAACTCATATATTGCCTTAAAATCATCTGGAGCATTATATTCACTTACAAAAACTTTATTTGTTTTACTTAATTGTCTAACCCATTCCCAAAACTCTTCGTGGTTAAATCATCACTCAGCATAAGTAGCAGTTCATTGATAAGGTGGGTCACAATATACTAT
>JAQICV010000013.1 GCA_027858315.1 Candidatus Woesearchaeota archaeon | reverse complement strand
TAAAACTTTGGGCTTCTTGTTTCAACGATCAAACTTCAAAATTAAGTAAACTTATTTTTGAGAGGTCTTAATCTCTACAAGCGTAAATTCGGGTAACTCCTACCCTATTTTAATTTTAGATAAAATTGTAAAGGTTTTAAAATCCATTACGCCATCAAAACCCATTTTCTTATTTCTTCTTTTTATGTGGCTATACTGGATTTTTAGCAAAGCTATTTCTCTATCTTCATATAATCCATACTGGTTCCCATTTTTTGCAAGAAACTCCACTTTTAAACAACCGCAACTATTTGACTTCCCACTTGACAGATTATCAGCTACGACAACTTTTTCATTCCCACAATCACATTTACACAACCATAAATGCTTATTTCTTTTGTCTTTCCCAGCGTGCTTTATAACAAGCAAACGCCCATACCTCATATTTATTCTGTCTAAAAATCTTGGCATATTATTACCCCTTTAATCATTAGCTATACTTGATTATAGGTTATTTTGGGAGTAATGTCTAGTGTTAATAAATGTTTTTCTAATCTATCTTTTCCAACTTGAAAATAATGCTCATCTTTTTCAATACCTATAAAACTTCGCTTAGTGTTGAGGCAAGCTATTGCAGTTGTGAAGCTTCCCATTGTAAAATCAAGTACCGTTTCACCTTCGTTGGTGTAGGTTTTTATTAGGTATTCCATGAGGGCTACTGGTTTTTGTGTTGGGTGTACTGCTTTAGAGTTTAAAGACGCAAATTTTAAAATCTCCACTGGATAATTTGTATACTTTTGAAAATAGTTCTTGCTAATAGGTGCATTATTTATTACAGAGGAGGCACTACTACCATCGCTACCACGGCTCATTGTTCTGTCTGAGTTGTTGACTACTTTATTAAAAGGGATTAAACCTTGCGGATTGTATATATGTTTACTTTTAGAAAATACTATAATATTTTCAGTGGTTTTCATAGGTCTATTTTTAGCATTTAGATGTCCAGTTTTATGATGCTTCACCCACACCCAATCATACTTATAATTTTTTATATTACTCATTCTCAAAGCACTACTAAAAGGTTCAGAACCGAATAAAACAATAGCACCATTAACTTTAATCAACTTATTTAATCTTTCCCACATAAGTTCAAAAGGAATAACACTATCCCACTTACAGGCCGTTGTGCCATACGGAGGATCTGTTATTATAGCATCTACTTTAACCCCTTCCAGTATCAACCTATCCATTTCTTCCAGACAATCACCTTTTATTAGTCTATGGTTATCAATATATAATTCGTCCATCTAGAGTTTATCCTTCCATTTGTTTTTCAAGTATTTCATTAGATTTATTTTTAAGTTTTTTAACTAGGTTTATATTATAGTATTCACCAGTTTTTTTAGCCTTTTCATAACCTTTAATCATATCATTTAGGAATTTAGATGGAGAGAAAAAACCTGTTAGCTCACCATCTTCTTTTAATTTCAGAAGTGTTTTACCATAATAAGGAATTCTAATTTCTTCCCCTTCTGAATAAGAGGTTAATGCATATAGGTTAAACCACTCAAATACTTTGACTATATCAGCTAGTCCTAGCCCTGTATAGGTTCTTATTTCTTCTATTACTTCTTTATCTGTTTTATTTAATCCTGTCACACACTCCCCCACCTCTATTACAAGGTTAATTAAATTTTAATATATTTTATGCTTAATCAATAAGATACTTGAAATGTGGTAGATTGTCAAGCATAAACTGGCAGAAGTCCCTCCATTCAGATAATTTATGATCTTTTCTAGCATAGTACATATTTAGCATATTCTCATAGTTAAATGTTAGCATCCTTTCTTGATTAAAAGAGGAAGGTAACATTTGTATGATATCTTTCCAGACCATTTTATCTTTTGTTTCATTGAATAATTTAATTTTACTATTGATAAAATCAATATATAATTGGAACGTTTGATATGTATCTGGATCAATACTATCAAAACTAAAATTGTCTAAAGATAAATCTGCTTTATGTATAGTATGCATGGATGATTCTGAATTAGCTACTGTAGAAATTTTATATGTATCATATTCCTTCCACCAGTACCAAGGGGCTTTAATAGATACACTAATCTGTATCTGTCTAATTACCTTCCTATGATCTGACCCTGATTTAACTAGTTTTTTCATTAAAGCTAAATCATTTTCCCCTACAATAAAACTGTAGTTTTCATCAAAATGACTATCCATTTTCTGATGTGAGTTCATAGGTAGTCTCATACCATAGATAGCATTAGTCCAATTACTTGTTTCTAACATCTTAATATCAATCAATATCTTCCTCCTTTATTGATTATAGTTAATTTATTATTTCTTGTCAAATCTGGAAGAAATAGTTTTTAATTCCAGTTCAGTTAAGTCTAATACTTGTCCTAGTGCCTCGATATCTAATAAGGTTTCATTTATTAGTTTATTCATAAGATCACTATCTTTGATAGCTCTCCTAAATCCTGATAACATTTTATATTTATGGTGTATCATACTAAACGCACTATAAGGATTTTCAAGTATACGTGGATTTTTAAATACTTTATTATCATAGTTTCCATCAATTAAATCCTGTGCTATCTCTTTTAGAAAATCTTTAAAGTCACTAGTTGATTTTATCATACCTTTTAATGACTCAGGTATAGGTATTTCTAAATTTGGATTAGTATTATCTCCATCAATATTATTTAAAATATTATAGGCATATCTAGTATATAATTTTTTTCTTACAGATTTAAACCTTCTCATATCTTTTAATGGTTCAGTATAATAATCATAGAATCTATTAGTAAGCCTCTTCTGCTGATCTATACTTAAAATCTTCCAACCTTCAAAGGCACTTTTAGCATTAGTCATAAAATCATCAAAATCACCTATGACATATTTCATATCTTGTTTTTCTAATATATCTATAGCTTGTGCAAATCTAGCATTTACTTCTATATTTTGCTTTGCATAGTCTTTATATCCTTTTTCAGGAGTAATATAATTGCTATTATTATATTTACCTTTACTTTGATAATCATCATAGGCATGAGTTAGTTCATGTAAAAGTGTAGACTCCATAGGGTTTCTACCAATAGTGAATACTTCTGCTAATATTTTTTCTAGTTTTTTATTACTTCTTTCTTCAATAGCTTCATAAACATTATTCATTATTCTATCTTCCATCTCCTGAGAGTCTAGAAATAAAGATATATTATCTGATTTAGAGTTATAGACCCCTGCGATACCTTTCTTTTGAGGAAAATTTCCTACAATTAAATAAATACCAAAATAACGATCTTGGAAATTTTGTAAAAAGGGTTTTAATAGTTTAGATTTAGATAGTTTTAGCCAATCAGGAAAAACCTTTAATAAATAATATGATCTTTTCTTAGATAAGTCTAAATACTTATCATAAGACTCAGGAAGTAAGGAAGCTAAATCATTTACGTTAGTTTTAATGAGATGTTCTACTAACTTCCTATTTAATACTCTTAGCTCTTTCTCTGATTCTAAAGATTCTACTAAGTTATCAATAGTATAGTCAGAGTCTTCAAGAAAGTTTTTTATATAGTCCATAATAACCTCTTATCTTATTGCTACAGCTTTAGTGTACTCTTTCCATTTAATAAGTAATCTTTTTTTAATATCTTCTCCTTCAGTTCTCATATCATCATAATTAAACTCAGTAGGGAGTTCAGGGTTAGACTGTGATAAAACTCTTACTACCCAAAGTAGTGTTTCAGCTTGTGCTAATTCTAACACTTCTTTTTGTTTATTCCAAGGGATTTTATTAAAGTCTTCTGACCATTTAGCCCATTCAATATCAACATATCCAGGTTCATTACAGAAGTAAGTAACTACTCTATTTGTTTCATCAGTATCAAACCGAGTTATACGATTAGAGTTTCTTTGAACATCATCAGCACTTTTTAGTGATCCAGTTATAGAGTTCATACCATAATTATATCTTGTTCCAAAAGAGGAATAGCTTGATTTCATTACACTCATTTGAGTTACAAAAGGATTACCAGAAGGATAATTATTACCTAATGTATCAGCCTGTGAAGTAAAAGCATGATGTACTACACTATAGGTAAAATCATCAGGGAATTCAACTATACCTTCAGCACCCGCACCTATAGCAATAGACTGTATTTCTCTTATAGGAAACCATTTAAAATATTCTTTCATAGCTGGAAGAATAGCATAGTTTTCTATTGTAGTCTGGTTATAGGGTAATGAAACTGTAGTAGGATCAATCAATGGATACCCCAAAATTGATAATACATATTCATAATCTGATTGACTTATTGTTAATGCCATATTTTTACCTCTTTATTATTTATACCATATAGGGGGATTATTTTCAAGTGCAGAATCCCGAAACATAAATCTCATATCTTTTATATTACTAACATTCCAGTTTGATATATCTCCATCAAAATCAGTACCCTTAAACATATAGCTCATATTTTTTACATTACTTACATCCCAGTTTGATATATCTCCAGTAAAATTACTATCATTAAACATAAAACTCATAGTTTCTACATTACTTACATTCCATTTTGATATATCCCCATTAAACTCACTTGTATAAAACATATAGCTCATAATTTCTACCTTACCTACATCCCAGTTTGATATATCCCCATTAAAATTACTTGTATAAAACATATAGCTCATAGTTTCTACATTACTAACATCCCAGTTTGAGATATCACCATTAAACTCACTATCCTGAAACAGATAGCTCATACTTTTTACATTACTAATGTCTAAATGATTCAAATCCGCATTGTCTCTAGTATTACTTAGAATATAATCAAGTTCTTCTCTATCTTTAACTTTATAGTATTCTCCTTTTTCCCAAGCTGGTCTTGTAAGTCTATTAACTTTCTTATAAAAGGATTTTTCTTTAGTCATAAAAAACAAACTGGTTCCTAGAATATCTTCTAATTTAGCTATAGAAATATTCCTATCTTCTTTATCAAAAACTTCCATCTCCATATTAGGGTAAACAGCAATAGCATATTTTTCATTTTCATGAAGAATATAGATTAAAACAATATTATTTTCTAACACGTATGTTCTCCAATAGCTAGAATCTTTTTGATATGCAGTACACCATTTACCTTCACAACCACCTATAGATTTAGAAGCAATCAATTTACTTGCTTCATGATTTAAGGGAACATAGCCTAAGAACTTATCTGTAGGGAATACAAGATAATCTTCACCTTCTTTTAATCCAGATATTCCACCAGCTTTAACTCTTTTACTCTTTTGAGTTTTTGAAACTTGATTTAATAATGGTTCAAAGTCTGAGTAAGTTAAATTATTCAGATTATT